>JBFGJY010000058.1:0-16629 GCA_041576975.1 Gammaproteobacteria bacterium
GATGTTGACTTTTTATCAACAGAACTTAAATTCAAGTTTTAATTAGCCTCAGTTCAATCTACTTTTGCAATTTAGCTAAATTGCAATAGCTAGTTAGTACGCAATTATATGCGTTTCACTTTTTGTACATATAAAGAGATACACTAGCCATTGCCATGGCAAAGACTTGTGTTTTCATTGGTGACGAACTAGCAAAATATGGATTTCCGGATGGACACCCGTTTAGTTCACAGAGACATGATGTCTATTACTCCGCATTAATGTCTTCCGGACTTATAGATAAATGTTGTATTTGTTCTCCACAAGTAGCAAACATTAATCAATTGCAGTTGTTTCATACCAAAGAGTATATCTCGAAAGTACAACAATTCTCTGAATTAGGTAAAGGCTATTTGGATGTCGGCGATACACCTGCATTTCCTGGAGTATTTGAAGCGGCCGCTACCGTCGTTGGTACCACAATCGCAGCAGTTGATGCAGTCATGCAAAATGACTGCAGGCATGCATTCAATCCAATCGGAGGCCTCCACCACGCACGACGGGAGGCGGCAAGTGGGTTCTGTGTATTCAACGATTGTGGTGTAGTCATAGAGTATTTACAGTCTGAATATGATTTAAAACAGATTCTCTATGTTGATATCGATGCGCATCATAGTGATGGTGTCTTTTATTCATATGAAAATGATGAGCAGATTATTTTTTTGGATTTTCATCAAGACAGTAGGACTTTATATCCAGGTACTGGAAAATCCATTGAGACCGGTAAAGGCAAGGCAATTGGAACGAAATTAAATATTGAAATGCCGCCAGGAAGTTCTGATGAGACGTTTCTCATTCAATGGAATAAGGCTAAAGACTTTATTAATCAATACGCACCAGAATTCGTTTTACTACAATGCGGTGTCGACAGTATGAGTGGGGATCCAATTACGGATATGCATTACAGCCAGTCTACTCACAGATTTGCGACGCAAGAATTGATCCGCTATGCGGAATATCATTGCGAAGGCAGGTTAGTCGCACTTGGGGGAGGTGGCTACAACCTAGATAATATATCGAAGGGCTGGTTAGCGGTCACAGAAATTATGCTAAATGCTTGAAATATACTTACATTTTCTAAATTTTGAGTCAAAATTTACGCTATAATTGCTAGAATATTTAATCACCCACTTTCAAATAATAATTCAGGTAGGAGAAATTGTAATGTTTACAGCAGACATGACCATCGCCAATTTTGATAAGGAAATTACTGATGCCATTCAGTCAGAAATTCGCCGCCAAGAAGAACATATAGAGCTTATAGCCTCCGAGAATTATGCCAGTCCACGTGTCATGGAAGCACAAGGTAGTGTGCTTACAAATAAATATGCTGAAGGATATCCCGCTAAACGTTATTACGGTGGTTGTGAATTTGTTGATATCGCAGAGCAATTAGCTATTGATCGAATAAAGAAACTCTTCGATGCTGATTATGCAAATGTGCAACCGCACTCTGGATCGCAAGCAAACGCGGCTGTATATCTAGCCTTGCTTGAACCTCATGACACCATAATGGGTTTGGCTTTATCACACGGTGGTCATTTAACGCATGGCTGTCCTGTAAATTTTTCAGGCAAAATATTTAATGCCGTTCAATATGGATTGAATCCTGATACCGGTGAAGTGGATTACGAAGAAGTCGAGCGACTTGCAAAGGAACATAAACCAAAAATGATAATAGGGGGATTTTCAGCTTATTCAAGAATATGGGATTGGCAGCGTTTTAGAGATATTTGCGATGAAGTAGGTGCATTATTGGTGGTAGATATGGCGCATGTAGCTGGTTTAATTGCTGTCGGCTTGTATCCAAACCCAGTACCCATTGCTGATGTCGTGACTTCAACAACTCATAAAACCTTACGAGGGCCACGTGGTGGAATTATTTTAGCACGTGAAAATGAAGAAATTACTAAAAAGTTAAACTCTATGGTATTCCCAGGTACACAAGGTGGACCACTGATGCATGTAATTGCGGCCAAAGCCGTAGCTTTTCTAGAAGCGTTACAACCTGAGTTTAAAATCTATCAACAGCAAGTCTTGAATAATGCAAAAGCCATGGCAGAGCAATTTATGAATCGTGGATATAAAATTGTCTCTGGTGGTACAGATGATCATTTATTCTTAGTTGACCTTATTGATAAAGGCATAACTGGTAAAGATGCAGATGCGGCACTTGGAAAAGCAAATATTACCGTAAATAAAAATACTGTACCGAATGACCCACAATCTCCTTTTGTAACAAGTGGCTTGCGTATTGGAACACCGGCAGCAACTACGCGTGGATTTAAAGAGCAAGAATGTAAAGAATTAGTTAATTGGATGTGCGATATCCTTGACGATATCGAAAATACAGAAACAATCGAACGAGTAAAAAATCAAGTCCTTGATTTGTGCAAACGATTCCCTGTATACAGTGCCGGCGCTGCACAACAAGCTGTAGCATAACATTGCGGCATTTAGTATTTGTTTAGCTAAAAGTTGTAATGCGTTGCCCATTTTGTCACTCTGCAGATACAAAAGTTGTAGATTCACGGCTTGCAAGCGAAGGTGATCAAGTACGCCGACGGCGCGAGTGTCTGCATTGTTCAGAGCGCTTCACAACTTATGAGTGCGCAGAACGCAACCTTCCTCGCGTTGTTAAACGTGACGGAAGACGTGAGCCTTTCAATGAAGAAAAACTACGTAAAGGGATTACATTGGCATGTGAAAAACGACCTATAGCGACAGAAAAAATCGATGCAACTATAAATCGTATTTCTCATAAGGCGCTAGGAATTGGAGAGCGAGAAATTCCTGCAAATATCATCGGCGAATGGGCAATGTTGGAACTACGCGCCATAGATCAAGTAGCTTATGTGCGATTTGCTTCGGTATATAGAAGCTTTGAAGATGTGCAGGCATTTAGAGATATTATTGATAGAGTAGAAAATGATTTGACCCCAGAGATGCTTGAAAGTCAGCTTTCCTTAATTTCTGACGATTTCGATAAAAGCACGCACTAGTCGACTGACTAGTTAGTCAGTATGCAGCAAAAATTGAATGATCATGCCTATATGGCCGAAGCACTTCGAAATGCGCGAAAAGGCCTATTCACAGTTCGAATTAATCCGCGCGCAGGGTGCGTGATTGTGAAACAGGGTAAAATTATCGGCAGTGGATATCATGCGTATTTTGGACAAAATCATGCGGAAATAAATGCCCTAAATAATGCAACCGATAACGTTGAAAATGCTACTGTTTATGTAACGCTGGAGCCCTGTTCACATGAGGGGAAAACACCTCCTTGTGTAGAATCTTTAGTGGCAGCAAAAATTACCCGTGTTGTTGCAGCAACAAAAGATCCAAATCCTCTTGTTAACGGTAAAGGCCTGACTTATCTAAAGCAACATGGGATAGAAACGTCTTGCAATGTACTGAAAAATGATGCGATGGAACTCAATAAAGGATTTATAAAAAGAGTTACCACCAATTTGCCTTATGTAACGGTAAAGTCTGCGATCAGTATTGATGGCAAAACTGCAATAGCCTCGGGCGATAGCAAGTGGATTACAAGTGAGCAAGCGCGACTAGATGTTCAAAAATTACGTGCGCGTAGCTGTGCAATTTTAACAGGTATAGAAACAATATTAATTGATGACCCATCTCTTACTGTTCGACTTTCGAAAAATGACTTAGGGATTGAAAAACAAATAGAACAACCAATAAGAGTAGTATTAGATACACACCTTCGTATCCCATCAACTGCTAAAGTATTACATCTTCCAGGGAATGTCCTGATCTACACTAGTTCCGACAATAAAGAAAAGATTAAAAAGTTGCAGCATGACAATGTTGATGTAGTGAATACAAATATTTCTGTAAATCAAGTTGATTTAAAAGATGTCATGCGCGATTTGGCAAATCGTGGAATTAATGAAGTAATGGTAGAGGCAGGCTCAACACTAGTTGGAAACTTATTAGATCAAGGTTTCGTTGATGAAATGATTATTTATATAGCACCCCATATATTGGGTGATTCAGGTCGTGGTCTTGCAAAGCTATCTTCTATTACAACCATGCGAGATCGTATTGCATTAGAGCTTATAGAAAATAAGATTGTCGGAAATGAAATCAAAATAGTGGCTAAACCAATAACTAACTAAGATTATTTGCATGTCAACAATTGTAGCTGTTAAGAAGAATGGTAGAGCATGTATCGCAGCAGATACGCTCACAACTTTTGGGGAAATTAAACAATCTAGTGAATATGACTGCACACACGATAAGATCCACTTATATAGAGACAGTTATTTTGGGATCGTCGGAAGTGCTGCACACCACACTGTCATTCAAAGTATTTTGGACAGATATGGAAGTGAACTTAGCTTTAATAATCATCGCGCAGTTTTTGAATCATTTCGAAAACTTCATCCAATATTAAAAGAAGACTATTTTCTAAACCCGAAAGATGAAGATGATGACCCGTATGAATCATCACGCATTGATACTTTGATTGTAAATCCACATGGCATTTTTGCTGTGTATGCTCTCAGAGAGGTGTTTGAATACTCTAGATTCTGGGCAGTAGGTTCAGGCGGAGACATAGCATTAGGTGCTATGTATGCTATCTATGATCACGAAGATAGTGTAGAGAAAATTGCAAAAATTGGTATTGAAGCCGGCGCTACATTTAATAACTCAACTGCATTACCCATGACTACCTATACCATCGACTTAAAAATTTAAATTTATGTTCACTGGAATTGTAGAAGAGTTAGGAATTATCCGTAAAATAGCTGAAAAAAAGGATATAGATCAGTATCAAATTCAAACTGCATCTTCTTTTACTACAGACGTAAAAACAGGGGATAGTATTGCAATCAATGGTGTCTGCTTGACGGCATATGATATACAAGAAGAAACTTTTGTAGTGGATGTTTCGCAAGAAACTAAGCGATGCACAACATTTGGTGGTCTAATTAGAAATAATCAAGTAAATCTAGAACGTGCGGTAACACCATCTACCCGGTTGGGAGGTCATATTGTTAGCGGCCATGTAGATGGTCTTGGTAAATTAACAGACCGAATAGATCATGAAAATGAATCTATTTTATGGGTCACTGGGCCATCTGATTTAACTAAGTATATTGCTATAAAAGGTTCTATTTGTATTGATGGTGTAAGCTTAACCGTGAATCAAATTAAACAAGACCAACACTGTGTAACTATTATTCCTCATACATTACAAAACACTACATTAAATTCATTGCAGCATGGCGATATGGTTAATATTGAAGTAGATCTTTTAGCGCGCTATGTTGAAAAATTAATTAGAAGTACATAATTAAATCCTCATGGAACAAAGTTATACATCGGGGGCTGATTATTCAGGCAAAAACGCCAGCATTGGAATTGTGTCTGCACGTTTCAATGGCAACATTGTTGAGGCGATGAGAGTCACAGCGCATAACACACTGCTTAAAAATAACGTAAATGAGAGTGATATCACTAGCATATATGTCCCAGGCGCATTTGAACTACCTATTGCTTGTAAAAACATGGCTGCATCAAACAAATATAATGGCATTATAGCGTTAGCTTGTGTAATACGTGGAGATACACCGCATTTTGAGTATGTGTGTCAAGGCTGTACCTCTGGGCTCCAACAAGCATCATTAGAAACTAACATTCCTATTGCATTTGGTGTATTAACCACAGACTCGATTGAACAAGCTCTCTTGCGCTCGTCATCAGATAGTCTTAACAAAAATAAAGGGCGAGATGCTGCATTATGTGTTTTAGAGATGATAAATGTATTAAGATCAATTAATAATTAAGTGAGTGGAATTCAACCACAGAAGCGTCATTGGTCAAGACGGTTTGCGCTACAAGCACTTTATCAATGGCAGCTGACAGGGCACAGTTTAGATGAACTCTTAGCACAATATGCTACTGATGAAAACTGGGCTAAAGTTGATAAAGATTATTTTGTAGAGCTATTGCGTGAATCAATAAGCAATGTAGATGGACTTACAGCAAAATTTTCAAAATATATTGACTTACCTGCAGAACAAATTGACCCTATAGAAAAGGCAATTTTATTATATTCTACTTACGAATTATTAAATATAAGTGATACTCCAACTAATGTAGTTATTTCAGAAGCCGTGAAGCTATGCAAAAAATTTGGGTCAATTGAAGGTTATAAATTCATTAACGGAGTCTTAGAAAAAATCGCAGAAACACGTAGTTAATTAAATAATTATCAAAATAATATACATCCGCATTTAGTCTTGTCAGAACAAGAAATTATTACGCAGTATTTCTCGCATCATCGACATTGCGCCAATGTGGATATAGGTATTGGTGATGATGCTGCAGTTGTAACCCCTCCAAATAATTCAAGGCTTGTGATTAGCACTGACACATTGAATGAAGGTATTCATTTTCATAATGATTGCAAGCCTGAACATTTAGGTCATAAAGTATTAGCAGTAAATCTAAGCGACCTTGCGGCAATGGGGGCGATACCGCTTTGGGCAACTATAAATTTATCAATTCCTAAAATCGATCATGATTGGCTTAAGAAATTTACACAAGGACTTTTTTCATTAGCAGACCTGCAGAACATTAAAATTGTTGGGGGTGACTTAGTCAAAGGCCCATTGTCGATTTCTATGCAGGTAATTGGTTATCTAAATTCTGATAAAGTACTTACAAGATCAGGTGCAGAAGTTGATGATTTAGTATTTGTATCTGGAACTATTGGAGATGCAGGACTTGCATTAAAACTTCATGGATCTGCAAAAGGCATTGATATATCACAAGCAGAGCAAGACTATATTACTATGCGTTTTAATAAACCTGAGCCAAGGGTTAGCCTCGGAGTAGAAATCGTAAAATTTGCTAATTCTGCTATCGATATATCAGATGGTTTGTTAATTGATCTTCAGCACGTATTATCGATGAGCAAAGTCGGTGCAGTCATTGATGTAGAAAAAATTCCAATTTCAAAAGTCGTACAAAGACATGTCAACGTTTTGCAGGACTGGTCAATACCACTGACTAGTGGTGAAGATTATGAAATCATATTTACTGCTAATAAAAAATATGTAAGTGAGATAAATTATATTAGTGAAAAAATACAATGTCCTGTAAACGAAATTGGAAGAATCGTAAGAGGTGATAATATAAAGCTGTTAAAACAGGGTAGCCCAATTACTTTGCCCAATAAACTGGGCTTCGATCATTTCGCTTGATTGAAAGCAATGCCACAAAACGTAAAACAAATCGTATTACGTAACCCTATTCATATTCTTTCATTTGGATTTGGAGCGGGGTTCTCGCCTATAGCGCCTGGTACCATAGGCACGCTAATTGCGATACCGATTTATCTGGTTCTCGCATCATTTTCAATAATTATTTATATTTCGTTTATAATTATCATTTTTATCACGGGTTGTTGGGCTTCTAGACGGACTGCAGATGCATTAGGTGTCCCTGATCACCCTGGGATAGTGATCGATGAAATAGTCGGATATTTAGTGACCATGCTACTCGTACCTCTAACATGGTACTGGGTGGTGTTAGGATTTTTACTATTTAGGATATTTGATATCTGGAAGCCGTGGCCTATTTCCCAAGTAGATCGACACCTAAAGGGCGGAGTTGGGATCATGCTGGATGATCTTATAGCGGCGATCTATAGCCTGTTATCACTGCATATCGTAGTTTGGTCGGCCCAGTTTATCTAATTCATGACCTCTAGTGCTCACCAAGGTAAACTGGCTAGATAATGAAATATACTATTATATTTCAGTTAGATATGGCATTTTTCATATGATAAAAATTATCTTACATGGATCAGTACACAGTCGATTTACATTATATTTAATGATTCGAAAATAAGTTTAGTTATTACTTTCCAATATGGGTGTTTTTGGCGCAATTCGAGTTGATGGATTGATTGATCAGGTCTTGTCCAAAAGATCAGGTCCAGACTATCAAAAAAATATTAGGAAGCTACAAAATATTGGTAAGTCATCAATACCCAAGCTTGCAGAACGTCTTAAGACAACAAATAAAGAAGAGGCTAAACATATTATTGAGGTTCTAACAGAACTTGCAACTACAGAATATTCTGAATTCTTTAGGCCATTATTTTCGCATCAAAGCAATTTAGTACGCGATGGTGTAGCAGAAGCACTTTCTCGATCTACTAGTATAGATCCCAATAGGTTTGTTGATTTATTTGAAAAACAAGATGTTTCAAAGCCAATGTTGATTACTTTTCTGAGCGCTCAAAAACAAAAAGTGAATTCTTCAAAGTTGCTACGTTATGCCTACAAACTTGAACACAATGATCAAGCCACATTATTTCGTTTATTAGATACTATTGCTAGTGACACAATGGTTCCAGAACTCATTAATAGGGCAGATACCAAAGATCCAGTTATACGTACATATATTACAAAATTGATGTCTAAATTTGATAAGCCTGGCATCAATGAGTCACTTGACAAGCTGTTATCTGATGAAAATAAAGCTGTACGACTAGCTGCTTTGGAAGGCCTTTCTAATTCAAATAAGCAAATTGATATTGCGAAACTTTGCGCAATGATAAACGACTCTGATTATAAGGTTCAAACAAAAGCTATAGAAGCAGTAATAAAAATTAAGCATCCCAAAACGGTCTATCACTTAATTCCACATTTAAAAGACGAGTCTGAATATACACGTAGAGCAGCAGTTGAAGTACTTAATGAAATAGCCAGTAAAGAGTCTGTAAAAGATTTACTCAATGCAATAAAAGATGAAGATTGGTGGGTACGCAGTAGAGCAGCAGATGCATTAGGTAAAATTGGTGGTAAACGAGTTGTCGCTGCAGTTATTCAATTAATTAAAGATGATGATGAATTCATTAGGCGCTCCGCGATTGAGATTATCAATGCAACAAAAGATCAAAGTACTTTCAATGCATTAGTTAAATCTTTAGATGACTCAGATTGGTGGGTAAGAGAACGTGCAATTGATGGTCTAGCAGAGCTAGGCAACAAAAAATGTGTGCCAATATTAATTAAGATGTTAGCTGAGAATTCAGATAATACTGCAATAGTAGTAGTTTTGCTGAAGGCATTTGCTACGATCAAAGCAGAAGAGGCGGTTAATATCACTATCAAACAACTCAAATCTGATACTGAAAATGTAATAAAAGAAGCAATTAAAACACTGATGGTGATTACTTCAGAAAAAGATGCGGAAATAGTGATTAAAGCCATTGATAAAGTTATCTCGGATCAAACGCAAGAAATTCAAGAATTAGGCCAAGAAGCTATTAATAGAATTGTTGAACAGGAACCTCCTGGATCATCTATTCAAGTATTTAAAGAAGAAATATTTGATGATGCCGGAGAGGGCACTGTCAACATGCCTGGGAAAGTTGTGCGTGGCAATGTATCAATAGAAACTCAAACTATTAACCCCGATGACTTACAACCAGACGATATGCTGGCAGACCGTTATCGTTATATTAAGAAAATTGGTAAAGGTGCTTTTGGCTCAGTATTTTTAGTTGAAGATACGATGATCAATGAGGAAATCATACTTAAATTTTTAAATACACAATTTGTTACTGATGAAAGTATCATCAAGCGATTTATTTACGAATTACGGTTTGCAAGAAAAATTACTCATCCAAATGTGATTCGTATCTATGATATGGTGTCGTTTGGAAAAGCGCACGCTATATCAATGGAATATTTCAGAAGTCACACATTGAGTGCTGAAGTAAAAGATAAAAAACCAATGGATATCGAAAGAGCCATGAAGCTTACTTTTGATGTATGCAGTGGAATGGAAAGTGCACATGCTGCAAATGTTGTACATCGAGATTTAAAACCAAACAATATTCTGATTGACGAAAGTAGTTTAGTAAAAATAGTGGATTTCGGTGTAGCTGCAGCAACCCAATCTACAGATACTAAATTAACTAAAACCGGCTTGCTTGTAGGGACTCCAACTTATATGGCGCCGGAACAGGTTTTAGGAAAGGAGGTAGACGAACGTACTGACATTTACAGCTTAGGAGTGATCATGTATGAAATGCTAACAGGAAGACCGCCTTACACTGGTAAAGATAGTATGTCCATCATGTATCAACATGTTCAAGGTAAAGCTGGAAAGGTTAGCGAAAAAAATCAAGAAGTCTCTGACGATTTAAGTGATTTAGTAGCTAAATGTATGAGCGTAAAAGCGGATCAACGTTACCAGTCCATGGCCGAGCTAAAAAACGCAGTCCAAAGTTTAATGAATTAACATTTAATTTTATGGCAAGAATAGATGCATTTTTAAAGCTTGGCCGTGAACAAAGCTGTTCCGATATCCATTTAGCTGTAGGTGTTCCACCAATGTTTCGAATGCACGGTGACTTGATGCCTATCAAATTTAGAGACTTAGGCGACAGTGAATTAGAAGGCTATATGAGCGAAATTCTGACCAAATCTCAAAAAGAAAAGTTTCGCAAAGGTGAAGACCTAGATTTTTCCTATATGTCCGAGGGCGTAGGCAGGTTTCGTATTAATTTATTCAGAAAGTCATCTGGCATAGGTGCAACATTTCGACATATTCCAACTGAAATTCCGACTTTTGACTCGCTCAATTTACCGCCTGTTATCAAAACCTTTGCTGACTTTAAGCAAGGAATGGTGCTTGTTACTGGTTCTACTGGAACAGGGAAATCTACAACACTTGCATCTCTAATAAATTATATTAATAACTCTCGTAAGGAAAATATTATTACTTTGGAAGACCCAATTGAATTTATTCATCCGAGCAAAAAGTCACAAGTTATACAGCGAGAATTAAACACACATGTGCAAAGCTTTTCAGACGGACTACGTGCGTCATTACGGCAAGACCCGGATATTATCCTTGTTGGTGAGATGCGAGATTCAGAAACTATTAGTATGGCAATGCTTGCAGCTGAGACCGGTCACTTGGTCTTTGGCACCTTGCATACTACCTCTGCTACGAAGTCATTAGACCGTATAATCGATGCATTGCCAGCAGAACAACAAGGCCAAGGAAAGATATTTTTATCACAAAACTTACATGCAGTTGTAACTCAAGAATTAATCAAAACAATAGACGGAAGAGGGCGTAAAGCTATTGTAGAAATTATGATAATGAACAGTGCTATTTCGAATCTCATTATGTCGAATAAGACTTTTCAAATACCAAATCAAATTCAAACGGGTAGCGGTATTGGAATGCAATTAAAAGATCAAGCTTTACTTACAGCAGTTCAAACTAAAGAAATTGATCCAGATGACGCATACATGCATGCTAATGATAAAAAGGCTTTCCAACGTTTTGTAACTGATCCATCAATATTACCTAAGGCTAGTTAAAAATAACATATGGTTGAAATTGACGTACTATTAGAAATGCTTGTTGCACGCGGCGGATCAGATTTGCATTTAGTATCTAATGATCCGCCAAGAATGCGAGTTTTCGGAGACTTGGAAGCGATTTCTGATGAGCCAATACCCGCAAAAGAAATGTTAGAGCCTATCATGAGTATGATGCCAAGCCGTGCACGTTCTGTGTTTGAAAGAGACGATAATTCTGATTTTGCATACAGCATTGAAGGTATGGGTCGTTTTCGTGTTAATGCATTTAGACATTTAAATGGTATAGGAGCGATATTCCGCTCCATCCCTGCAGAAACTGCATCTTTAGAAGATCTTGATTTACCAGAAGTTCTAAATAATATTTGTAACCAAAAAGCTGGCATGATTTTAGTCACTGGTAAAACAGGGTCAGGAAAATCTACTACCTTATCTGCAATGGTCGACGCAATTAATAATAGTCAAAAAGGCCATATCTTGACAATTGAAGATCCTATTGAATTTATCCATGCACAAAAACAATGCTTAATCAGTCAGCGAGAAGTAGGTGAACATACCAAGACTTTTGCCAGTGCTTTACATTCTGCTTTGCGAGAAGATCCTGATGTAATACTAGTTGGTGAAATGCGGGATTTAGAAACAATGAGCTTGGCTGTCACGGCTGCCGAGACCGGTATTTTGGTGTTAGGCACATTGCATACAAATAGTGCGGCTTCAACGGTAGATCGAATAATTAATGCTTTTCCTGTTAACAAACAAGACCATATACGTACAATGCTTTCAACTTCTTTACGCTCAGTTATTTCTCAACAATTACTTAAACGTAAAGATGGAAAAGGAAGGATAGCGGCTGTAGAAATCATGATTAATACACCCGCTATAGCTAACATCATCCGCGAAGGTAAGACCGATCAGATTGATAACTCAATTCAAGGTGGTAGTACATTTGGAATGCAAAGTATGGATACAGCCATTAAAAAACTACTGAAGCAGGAATTAATTTCTCCTCAACTGGCATTTGAAGCAGCGAATGATAAAGGTCAGTTCACGCAATTCTTAAAGAAAAGCGTTTCGCAACCGCACTAGCTGTCCATTCTAATGATTAGGCAAAGACATCTATTAAGAATTGTCTTGATCAGTTTGTTTGTGACTACAGGCTGGGCGCTAGCCACAAATGATATTGAAGTCATGGCATTATTCAAAGATCAAGCCATGGTTATGATAGATAATAAACAACATTTATTGAAAGTTGGCGAACCAGCAAAATTAGGGGTCAAACTCATTAAAGCAACCAGTAAATATGCCGTATTAGAAGTTAATGGCAAACAATCTAAATATCTTCTAGGAAATCGAGTTCATACCAATTATAAACAACACGAGAATAAGAAATTGCTGGTCTATCGGAATAGTAATGGCATGTTCAAGACAACAGGATCAATCAACGGCTATACTGTAGACTTCTTAGTCGACACTGGAGCCAGCGCTATCGCATTAAATTCAAACTTAGCTAAACGTCTGGGGTTGCAGTATCAGCTAACTGGCAATGCCATCCTTGTTAATACTGCTTCAGGTATGGAGCCTGCATATTCAGTTCGCCTAGATCGAGTCAAGGTGGGTGAGATTATGCTCAGAAATGTCGCAGCCGTAATTATTGAAGGCAATAATCCTACTACACCACTATTAGGAATGTCTTACTTAGGACGCCTGAATATTATCAATGAAGGCCAAGTTATGAAGCTTGAACAAAAGTTCTAAAACTACACATGGGTAAAGGCACTAAAGATTGTACAATAATGTTCGTTGATATTGCGGGCAGCACTAAACTTTATCAAGAATATGGAGATACTCTTGCTCAAGATAGTATTGCGCGTTGCCTTATAAGGTTATCAGAAATTATCAAGCGTCATAGTGGAACAGTTGTTAAATTCATCGGTGATGAAATTCTTTGTTATTTATCAGATCCAGAACTAGCCTTTCAAGCGGCTTTTAAGTTGCAAGAAATTGCCAAAGAAACTGTGGATCCAAATGGTGTTCAATTAGCATTACGCATAGGTATGCACTATGGCTCCGCAATTATAGAAGATACAGATATGTATGGAGATGCAGTAAATGTTGCTGCAGCCATGCGGGACATTGCTAAAGGTGGTCAAATTATTGCAACGGACGCAATTGTGGAGCACATTCCACCAGAAATAAGCCACTTTACACGACAATATGATACTTCACGTATTAAAGGGCGCCAGGAAGAAACCATTATCTATGAAGTTTTATGGGAAGGTGAAGCGTCTACTCAGATATTATCTGGTACTACATCTGTAGAAAAAATGAAATCGTCTAAACTTCAGCTTGCATTTCAAGAAACAGAAATAGCACTTTTAGCGAATATGCCAGCGTTAACTCTAGGCAGAGATTTAAGTTGTAGTATCGTCGTTGAAGGCACTTTAGTTTCACGACAGCATGCTACTATTGAGTATCGTAGAGGTAAGTTTCTATTAATGGATAAGAGCACTAATGGTACTTACATACTCACTGAAGACGGTAGAAGTATATATTTGCGTCGTGAAGAATTCCCTTTATGGGGTGAGGGTAAAATTAGCTTAGGCAAAACAATTATAGATGAAGATGCACCAGATCTGATTCATTATACTTCATTTTAAGAATATTATTCCGATATACAATAGAGACAGTCGTCTCATAAACATTTCAACACTTCTTTATTTGTAGTATGAGAATACGTACTCGCTTTGCACCAAGCCCAACAGGCTATTTGCATATAGGAGGCACTCGTACAGCATTGTTCAATTGGCTATATGCTAAAAATAATCAAGGTGAATTTTTACTGCGCATAGAAGATACAGATCAGAAACGCTCTACAAATGAATTTACTAAAGATATTTTTACCAGCTTATCGTGGTTAGGAATTGATTCAGATGTAGAGCCAATTTTACAGTCAACACGTATCGTGAGGTATAAACAGGTAATACAGCAATTATTAGATGAGAAAAAGGCATATCATTGTTATTGCTCAAAGGAACGGTTAGAAGCTCTTCGTCAAGAACAAATGAATAACAAGCAAAAACCTCGTTATGATGGATTTTGTAGAAACTTAGAACATGCGCCATCCACAGACGTTAATCCAGTGGTGCGTTTTAAAAATCCACTTCATGGCATTGTAAAAATTGAAGATCAAGTTCGTGGTAGTGTACATATAAATAATAGTGAGTTAGATGACTTAATTTTAGCACGCTCGGATAGCACACCTACCTATCATTTATGCGTTGTAGTTGATGACATTGACTCCGCTATTACCCATGTAATCAGAGGAGATGATCACTTAAATAATACAGCTAGACAGATTAATATAATCAAAGCTTTGAATAAGGTAGCACCTAACTATGCGCATATACCATTGATACATGGTAAAGATGGTAAACGCCTATCCAAGCGTCATGGCGCACTCTCTATAAATCAATATCGAAGTGAGGGCATTCTGCCTCAGGCACTTTTGAATTACTTGGTGAGGCTAGGATGGTCTCATGGTGATCAAGAGATATTTACAGTTCAACAAATGATTGAATTATTTGACTTAGCCTCTATTCATAAATCTGCTGCAACATTTGATTATGAAAAGTTACTTTGGGTTAATCATCAACATATGAAAAATATTTCTGGCGCAACTATTAAATCTATGCTTGAAGAATATTTTAACTCAAAAGGAATATATCCTGATGAAAATCCAGATGTAGCTACCCTCTACGACGTACAAAAAGATCGTTGTAAAACACTGCAAGAACTATGTGAGGCTAGTAAGTTTTTTTATAACAAAATTGATAGTTATGATGAAATAGCAGTCAAAAAGAATTTCACAACAGACAGTGTTAAAATCTTACAGAATTTGAAAGATAGACTAAAAGCCATTGATCAGTGGTCTGCAGAAAACATACATACTACGGTCAAATCGGTTGCCGACGATATGAACCTAAAATTAGGTAAAGTTGCACCAACTTTAAGATTGGCGGTAACAGGACGAGCGGTATCGCCTTCTATTGATATCACTCTAGAGCTTCTAGGACCAGATAAATCTATAAATCGTATTGATCAAGCAATTGAATATAATATGGGCTCGGTATAGATTGGTATAATTGGGGCTATAGCTCAGCTGGGAGAGCGCTACAATGGCATTGTAGAGGTCGGCGGTTCGATCCCGCCTAGCTCCACCAAAAGTATTATAATGCAAAAATAATAGTTAGAATTTTGGCCTATAACCTTGAACGCACCTTATATCACTGAGAATCGTCGTCGAAGTTCAGATCGTCGCAGTAGCGAAATCACTGCACAATTTCCAATTATTACAACCCAAGGAGCTTGCATAAGAGGTGATCGCCGCCATACACCAGAACGGCGTGTTTCAAGTATCCAAGTAAAAGAGTGGAAGGTAAAAGATTCTATCTTTGATTTATTATTCCAAGACAAGAATTATCAAACCACAAATAAAAAATAATATAGTTTAATATTTTAAATTCGTAACTGCCCAGAATGGGTCAACTTGACACTATTTTCACCAATTTTTCTTCCAAGCATTTGCACAGTTTGGAGAACTTGGTCAGGAGTGTGCGCATTTCTAGAAAGGGTCAAATCTGCTAAATAAGTTCCATTTGCATCTATAGTGATAACACCATTTAGGTCAAGTTCGCCATTAATATTGTTCAAGCTAATTTGCATACCTTGAACTTGTTGTTCAAACACACTTGTGATGTCACCCAATTTTAGCGGAAGAATCCCAAGTATATTGGTGTTATATGTTTGCAAGGTTCCATCAACTTGTTGAGGCACACCGTTTTCAATATCAAGTTTTTCAAAATCCGCATCAAACTGACCATTGATGGTTAAGCCATAGATTTCGAAATAAGGCATCAGCAAGGATAAATCACCATTCAACAATAGATCTCTAGCACGAACCGCAGAGCCTGTATAAGTTGTTTCAAATTGACCCTTAAGATTGGGTGAATCTATAGACACATCTGCTTGTATTTTACCGGTAAGTAAACTTAGAGGATTTGCAGACCATTTGGTGTTCTGAATGCCAATTTGGTTAACTACAATAGTTTGTGCATTACCACTCCATATTGTGCCACTTATGCCTGCCGTAGAAATATTGCCTGGAAGGAATTTTTGAATGATTGATGCTGGTGCGAAATACGCA
>JBFGJY010000059.1:0-16316 GCA_041576975.1 Gammaproteobacteria bacterium
AACAAAAACGATAGCGCCAAAAATAACAGTTTTAAGTATTTTCATATGTGAGTAGTTCTAGTCCAGCAGGAATTATCTAGTCAAAGTGACTTTTCCTGATACTTTACCGATCTGTTCTGATTTACTTAATGCTGCATTAGCTACTTGGACATGGTTTCTGCGTTCTAATTCCCCAAGTAATACAATTAGATAATCAAATGACATGTCTTCTAGCCAAATCTGTGCATTATTTTCTCCATTTGGGTCAATACGTGTAATGGAAGAGCGAATGCCCATTTGTTTAGCGCCGGTATCAACAATTGCGAGTAATGATCTATTGTCAGTTGCTTGATTGAATAAATTCGGGTTAATCCTTTTTAGATGCTCTACTTCTTGTCGTTTCTGGCTCATCCATAAAAGTGTTTCGCGTTTGTTCTCTACACGCATTTTTTTATGATCACGGCTGTTAGCAATAGGAGACCAGACCACAAGATATAAAATTGCAATTCCAATAAAGATAGCACCAATTGCAGCCATCAACCGTTCTTTTGCTTGTAGCGAATCCCACCATTCTCTCATTTTTTCTCTCCTTTACTAATTGCAAGCTGTGCCTCAACAATAGCTCCTTGTGTATTTGCAGATTGAATTTCAGCAAAGTAATTTTTACTTTTTAAAGTTTGTTTGACGTTATCAAGAAGTTGAACATCGCTTGATTGCACACTGAGATTTAATTTTCCATCTCGATAGTTCATAGTATTGATATCGATCTTGCCTGCTTGCTTCATGGATTCACCACTCATTGCTAGCAACTCCATAAAACTAGCTTTTGAGTTCGAGTTTGTACTAGCAATGAAGTTTTTGAGTCTAGCTTCCATCTTAGTACGAGCGCTATCTGCTGAAATATTTTGCATATCTGGAAAAGTTTGACGCACCACTTGTACAATCTGTGCATTTAAACGCTTCTCTTCTTTACCAAAACGCACATGATCAATCAGAACAGATACCATGGATAATCCTACCCAAATTCCAAATAGTATTGCGGCAGCTTTCCAAGGCGCAAATTGTCGATGTTTTTTGTCTTTCTTTTGATAGCTACCTTGCAAGAGATTAATACACTCATTTTCATCCAAGCCGTCTGCGAATAGTCCAGGTGGACAATCATCTAGTTCATTGCTGTTTATAGGAAAGGTAATTTTTTTAGCACCGCTTTGCTGGTTATCACAGCGGTAAACATTTAGTTCAGTAGGTGTTACTTCGGCTTGGCGTAAAGAAGATGTAAGAACTTGCTGCAAGTTATGAAGGTCTATGGTGAACCCTTGATACGTAGAGGTACGCACTAAACCACGCTCATTTTCAATTAAAATCGTCCAGGCACCTTCTCTAAACGGTAAAGCAAATACATCAGCAGTTAATAGGTCTGGAAATATTCCAGCATCAGCTAATTTTTCTAGAATAATATCTAGCGTTTCTTTTTCTATAACAGCAACTGGATAGTCGTTTTCCCCATAGCGTTGGCCTAAGGCAAAATGCAAATCTTCGATATCATCTGCAACTTCTTCTTCTAAAGCGTAGGGAACTGCTTTTTGTAAATGTTTACTTTTTCGTGCACGTGTATTTACATTTGTAAGTAACATCTGCTGTAACGGTAACAAAACTATGACATGTGCATTTTGTGTAATAGAGGAGACTTGCTCTAAACGCGCCTCTGCTCCTCGAGTGATGGGTACACCCTCTTCATCGAGTTTAATCCATTTGACAAAATGAGAGTCATTTACATCTAACTCGTCTAGCAAATCTGTTTGCACATAAATTATTACAGTTTCTTGCATTAATACGTTCTCTTTAGAGCTTTTGGCTGCGTTTCACAACTTTCAGATTATTTCCACCAACACGGTGTATTGTACTCGTTAACTTAACCTGGCTCTTACCAATAACCGCTTTAGTGGTTAAATCAAAATATCTAGTGGTAACACCGAGATCATAAGTATCGATAGTAATTGAATGTGTTTGCAAAAGCGGGTGTCTTAGAAAATCAGTAGCTTGTTTATAGGGTTCATCTTCACGCTCTAAAACCAACTCTTTAGCTAGCTCCAGATCTATCTTTGGGTTCAAGCTTGCCAATACCTCTGCCGATGCAGTGTTTAAATTAAGTCGCGCATTGCTAGGCAAGGCTGTTACATGGGGTAGTAATTTGTCATAAATTTCTTGATCAACACCGTAAATTAAGCGCAGTTCTGAAATATCTGCCATGGGTTGATCTGCAGGATAGTAAGAATATTCTAGGCTTTGATACCTATCCCGTTCTGCACCGTCCGGACCTACAGGTTCAATACCAGGATCAATCCAATCAATAATGGCTTCAACTAAATTTGAATTTATTTCTAACAAAGACAACAAGCGTGACACGCGTTGTTTCGTAATTGGATCTACCTTGTCATTATCCCACAGCTTGTTTAGATTTAGTTTGCCTTGTGCATCTGCAATTTTTCCCTGTATATAGCCACCCGGCAGTTGAAAAGGGGGTAAATCAATTGCCCAATCTTCATCTAAACTGTCATATGTGCTGTCTTTTGCATCTCGTGCAAGAATTGCCTTGGTCCATTGTTCCGCCCCTTTGGCATAAGACAGAGCCTGGCTGCTAGAGATAGAATTTTCAGTACGACGCATATCAAGTTGATAATTTGCAGCAATAGTGGCTGCTGCTGTTGCAGCAATGGCCAGCACCAGCACGGCTGTAATGACCGCAATTCCAGTTTGTTTAGTATTTGTTAATTGCTTATAAATCATATGGGTGCTGCAAATAAACGTTTAATTTCATCCCATGGCTCGGCTTTAATAGTGACTTCTAGAGCCTTTGGTACTCCTATTTGCTGTTGGCTGCTATTGAGAGGTGGCCAAGTAGTGTGCCATTGGTTATTTTGATCTAGATATCGCATTGTCAGTGATTCAACATCTTTTAACAGGTCGGTTTTAAAAAACTCTTCTGCAATCGCCCCATCTAATTGTGCCCAGCTGAATCTGCTCAAAGTATTTTCAGACACTTCGTAGGTGACTCGTTGAAGTCTACTACGTGCCAAATTTGCTGGGTTGCGCCAGCCGGAATGAGTAAAACTTACGGCTTTATCTTCGTTACCGACGAACGCGTGCTGTGAATCTCCATATTGATTCAGTATGGATCGATCAATGACCTGACTGATATCTCGTTCAAAATATCGAAACGTAAGCTGTAAATTTTTCAAACGTTCGGCTGAATCTTGAATATGCTCTTGGTTTTTAAGGACTCGATTTAATCCGTCGTACGCCACTATACTTACAATTGCGAAAATAGCTGTAGCGACCACCATCTCGATTAAAGTAAAGCCTCGACTGCTTTGTTTTATATAAAATTTCATATTCGGATGACTACTTAGGGGTATGCAGCAAGTACACTAAGGTCGCATAATTTTGTGCATTTTTGTCTTTATCCATACGCACGGTTACTTCTATGCGACTCGTATCGGGGTCTTCAGTTTTGTCTACTTTTTGGGTCCAATACCAAGTGACACCAGCTAAAGTTTCATTTCCATCTGAAAACCCAAATTTTGGTTTAACGGGGGCAAGCTCAATCTCTGCCATTTGATTTTGTGCAACCCAGTTTGCAAATGTTTTATCACGTAAGTAAATTGAATTAATGGTAGTAGATGAAACTGTACTCATTACAGCCAACAGACCAAGAGCTATAATCGCTAACGCTACGACAACCTCTATTAGAGTAAATCCAGTTTGTATAAAATGTCTTGATTGCATTGCTTCAATTAACAGCAGCTAACTCATATTCACCGTTCTCTGCTACTTTAATGCTATGTGAATGGTCGATTTTATCGGTAATATTTACCTGAAAGGGTGTTACCGAACCATCAGAGAGTATATAGACCTGAGGTGTAACTTTTTCTTTTTGGGTGTACGCAACTTTTATCCCTTCTAAGAAAAGTATAAATTCCAAACCATCTGGTAAGGAGCGTTCGTTTAGAAGCTCATCATTAGTAATCGGTTCCCATCTAGATTCTTGTTGTGCTTCTGTATTCAGTCGATAGAACGAGTAAGTGTCTTTGGTAAATACAATTCCTAGTTCTTCAGAATTAAAAATAGCTTGCTCTTTAGCTAAATCCATCAATGCAGCAAGCTGCTGAGATTTTTGCTTTATCCGTGCACCTTGATTGTCCCCTAGTGTGATGACAGCTGTAGCTATCACTACTCCAATGATAAAAATCACCACGAGTAACTCTATTAAAGTAAACCCTTGGCTAGTAGGTTGCATGATTAGTATAGTTCAGTTAGTGATAAATCTTTGTTCATATCTTCGCCACCGGTTTTTCCATCTGCGCCAAACGAATACAAATCAAAGGACGCACCAGATGATCCTGGATTGATATACTGATATTCATTACCCCAAGGATCTCTTGGAAGACTACGAAGGTAACCTCCTTGTTTCCAATTTTTTGCCTCGGGATTACCGTTAGGCTTGGTCACTAGCGCTTGCAAGCCTTGATCAGTAGATGGGTAGTTAAAGTTATCTAACTTATAAAGATTTAGGGACGCTTCGATAGCTCGAATATCATTTGCTACTCTAACCAATTTGGCATCATCCGTGCGCTTCATCACTCTAGGTGCGACCATTGCAGCTAATAATCCGATGATTACGACCACGACAATGATCTCAATTAAGGTAAAGCCACGCAGATGGCGAGGAGCAGTAGTTGTAGGCATATTCACTTCTCTCTTAGTTGTTAACTCGCTGATTATCAAAGACAAATACTTCTAAATTGTAGCAAGATCGGGTATATCTTCTGGCCACTGACCGTCGCTATTGGTCATTCTAGACAGATAATTGGTGCAAGGGTTTTACTTGTAACACAATTGGAAAAGAATTATTTCTGTAATTTAAACAATTAGTTATATTATTTATATAATGTAAATTCACTCGACTAAACAAGGGGTTATCGCCCTGCTAGTTCATTCAAATTAAAAATTGGCATCAGAATCGCCATGACTATGGCAAGCACAAATAAACCCATAAAAACAATAATCATGGGCTCCAGTAATTTGAGCGTAGTATTGATAATGGTATTCAATTCCCGTTCTTGCTGGGTTGCCGCACGATCCAACATTTCTTCTAGATTACCGCTTTGTTCTCCACTAGCAATTAAATGCAATGTCATTGGTGGGAAATGCCCTGAGCGTTCTAAGGAAGAATGAATATTAGCACCTTCACTTATGCTTACTGCTGCTTCTTGTACGGCTTGGCGCATCGGTCGATTTATAATGACTTCAGCAGCTATACGTAAGGAATCAAGTACTGGTACGCCTGATGCAGTCATAATACTTAAGGTGCGTGCAAAACGCGCCGTATTTAATCCACGAGTTAATTTTCCTACTATGGGTAGTCCTAAATAAAACTTTTGCACTTTGGAACGAAATAGTTCACTGCGCATTGCGCGTTGAAACAAGATGACACCAACAATGATGGCAATGAATATGAATATTCCATAAGAAACTAGAAAATCGCTAACCGCTATTAGCAGCTTAGTGAGTAAAGGCAATTCTTGTCCTAAATCTGTAAATACTTTTACAACTTTAGGCACCACAACTGCGACCAGCAACACAACAACTGCGATTGCTATAATTAAAAGTACGAGAGGGTAAAACAAAGCACCTATTACACTTTGTTGTGTTTCTTGCCGGGTTTCAGTGTAATCGGCTAAACGCTCCAATACCGAATCAAGATATCCCGATTTTTCACCTGCAGCTATCGTTGCGCGATACATTTCCGGAAATGCAGATGGAAATTCACTTAATGCTTTTTCCAAAGAAAAACCTTCAGTAACGCGTGAACGTACACCCATAATTATTCGTTTTACTCGTGATTTCTCTGTATGTTTGCCAATAGTACGTAAGGCTTCTTCTAGTGGTGTGCCTGAACGTACCAAAGTGGCAAGCTGGCGCGTAAACAAAGCGAGATCTGTTGAGTTAATACCGCGCGAAAATAATCCACTAATAGATCTTTTTTCTTGACGTTCTTTTACTTGGTTAATTGCAAGTGGATCAAATCCTTTTGAACGCAATTGTTGGCGTGCTGAACGTGGGCTATCACCTTCAACGACGCCGCGTTTCTCACGGCCGTGATTATCTAAAGCGGTATATTCAAATGCTGGCATGAGATGCAAGAAGGCTAATCACTTAAAACAATATCTTCTTTAGTCACTCGCATGACTTCTTCTAGTGTAGTAATCCCCTCAAGCACTAAGCGCATTCCATCTTGACGAATGCTTGCTGTATGTTGATGTGCATATTTTTCTAATTCTTGTTCAGATCCAATATCGTGAATCATGCTACGCATCGTTTCGTCAATTGTAACTAATTCATAAATACCTGAACGCCCAGAATAACCAGTGCCATTACACGCACTGCATGAACCTGGGGCAAAAATAATGGGTGTGTCTTTCATAGATTTTCCAGCTAGCGCCATACTAAGTTGTTCATATTCAACGGGGCTTGCAGTATGTGAAATTTTGCATTCATCACATAGCACTCGTACTAGACGCTGCGCTAATACAGCAACCAAACTGGAAGCTAGTAAAAAGGGTTCAACACCCATATCACGCATTCGCGTGATAGCACCTACAGCTGTATTGGTATGCAAAGTAGAGAACACCATGTGGCCTGTTAAACTAGCTTGCACAGCAATTTGTGCAGTTTCTAAATCTCGAATTTCACCGACCATTACCACATCTGGGTCTTGACGCAAAATTGCACGTAGTCCACGTGCAAATGTCATATCTACTTTTTGGTTTACTTGGGTTTGACCTATGCCATCTATGAAATATTCAATCGGATCTTCTACAGTGAGGATATTACGCTTTTTATTATTAATCTCGCTTAACGCAGCATATAGGGTTGTAGTTTTTCCTGAACCGGTGGGTCCAGTGACTAAGAAAATACCATGTGGTTTTTCAATCGCCTGTTTAATCTTATTGTGAATATTGGGCTGCATACCCAAATGCTCTAAATCTAAGCGACCTGCTTGTTTATCTAATAAACGCAACACAACACGTTCACCATGTCCTGAGGGCAGGGTAGATACACGCACATCGACCGGCCGACCTGCGATGCGCAAAGATATACGTCCGTCTTGAGGGAGACGCTTCTCTGCAATATCTAATTGCGCCATAACTTTAATACGTGAAACAACTAAAGCACCTAGATTGCGTGGTGGTTGTAAGACTTCACGTAATACACCATCCACACGTAGACGCACGGATAAGCGTGATTCAAATGGTTCAATGTGAATGTCTGAGGCGTTTTCTTTTACAGCTTGAGTTAGCAATGCATTAATTAATCGAATAATAGGTGCATCATCATCGGCATCCATCAAATCCTGAGGTTCCGGTAACGCTTCTGCTAAACTTGCTAAGTCTAGGTCGTCTTCAAATCCCTCCATAAGGGCCAGTGCGCCCGTGGCACTTTCATCGTAGAGTTGTGTAAGTAGTTCATCAAATTCTTCATCGGACAGCGTTCGAATGTTTAGCGGCTTACCTACAAACCGACGTGCTTCGGCAAGTGATGGTGGCTTCACATCGGGTCGTTGAAAAATCATCACGCGCCCATTGATTTCATTGCCAATTAAAATGCCATGGCGCTTGGCAAAACTAAAGGGAGGCCTGCGAACTTCGCGAGGGGCTAGAGATGGTTGTGCTTTCTCTGCTTCCATTTGTATATTTACTCCACCTCTATTCAACAATAATTACATCAGAGTCAGCAGGAATGGATAAATTCCCTGGTGGAATCTCTTCTAGCTCAATTGCTGGTGTTGCTTCGATCGGTGTAGTTTCAATAGCAGGAGTTTGTTGTAAAAGTTGGTCTACTGATGTAGAAGAGTTGGCTGAACCTCCTCCAGGTATCTGTGTAACCAGCTCATCCAGGTCTGGAAATAGCACATGGCCTTCTTTAATTAAACCGCGATCATCAAGTTTAGCCTCTATTTGTCTAGCTTGTATGTAACTGTATTTCGCATTGGTGGCAACATCAGAGGTAGCGGCATCGCGCATGATTACAGGGTGAATAAACACCATCAAATTTCTTTTATCTTTTGTAGTTCTGGTTGCTTTAAACAAGTGACCCAGTAACGGAATATCTCCTAGCAATGGGATTTTTTGCACCGTGTCACGAAAGGTATCTTCAATCAAACCACCTAGTACGACGGTTTGTTGATCTCTTGCGAGTACAGCTGTTTTTATTGAACGTTTCTGAGTGATCAGGTCAGATGCAGCAGTTGAAGCAGTCAGATTGGATACTTCTTGTTCAACATCTAGCTTAACGCTATCACCCTCATTAATTTGCGGCGTAATCCTCAAGATGATACCCACATCTTGACGTTCAATCGTTTGAAATGGGTTCACGCCAGCCTCGCCACCTAATCCAGGATCGGTGAATTGGCCGGTGATAAAAGGCACATTCTCCGCAACCACAATCTCAGCCTCTTCATTATCTAACGTAACGATTGAGGGAGTCGAAAGAATATTGGTTGCAGCATCAGCTTCAAGTGCAGTTA
Organism: Gammaproteobacteria bacterium; assembly: GCA_041576975.1. GTDB lineage: Bacteria > Pseudomonadota > Gammaproteobacteria > UBA4575 > UBA4575 > JBFGJY01. Next base: position 8,567 of record JBFGJY010000059.1, read on the forward strand.
AGATCGCAGCAAATCGATCTTTACCGCTTACCTTAGCAGCACCCACAAAAAAGCCACTAGTTACTGCACTGAGCGTGTCGGCAACATTTTCTGCAAATAAGGAAGGGAGATTAGAGCCAGTAAAGGGGGCCAAAAAGCCGACTGCAGGTGTCGTACCACTAGATCTCTCTGTAGGCACATAGGCAAACTGAACACCTAAGTCTTTAGCAAGACCAGTACTGACTTCCGCAATGATGGCATCTACAAGTACTTGAGCGCGGCGAATATCGAGCTGACTGATGATGCGACGTAAGCTTTCAAATTTTGCAGGAGATGCGGTAATGATGAGCGCATTCGTGGTTTCATCGGCCTGAATATCGACTTCTTTAGCACCTGTTGAAGTTGCAGCTGCCTTGCCACCTTGTTGGCCTTCTTGTGCCTCAAATTGACTGATGCCCAGTAGAATCGGGGCCAGTTCTGTGGCCTTTGCATATTTTAGATATACGACTTGCGAGTTACCGCCGCCTTCTAAGGGCGTATCTAAATGCGCAATCAAACCACGAATTCGCAGACGTGCGGCATTATCCCCCGATAATAAAATACTATTGGAGCGCTCATCCGCTGCCAAAGTAGTTTGTCCAGGCACTTGGACACCTTGTGCATCTTGTCTATTAAGTGAGTTTATAATTCGTACAACTTCCGTAGCCGATGCGTGTTCTAAGGGTACGACTTCAATCTCTTGGCTATCAGGTAGATCAATTCGATTTACAATAGTAATTAAGCGTTGAATATTGGCGGCACGATCCGATATCACTAATACATTACTATTCGGATAAGCCGCTAAATGACCTTGTTGTGGTACTAGCGGACGCAGAATAGGGACCATCTGTGCTGCGGGAACATTTTTAATCGGCACTACACGCGTTACCAGCTCATCACCCTTGCCCTGTGTTTGACTCTCAGCAGTCGCTACTGGGCCTTGTTTAGCATTTACATCAGGTAAAATTTTAACTATTTCACCAACTTGTACTGCCGCGTAGCCATGAACTTGCAAGACTGACAGGAATACTTGATAGACTTCTTCACGATCCATAGGCCGAGCAGAAACCACTGTGACTTTTGCTTTAACCCGCGGATCAACCACGAAGTTACGTTCTGTAGCTTCAGCCACAGTTTCAATGAATGAACGAATATCTGCGTCTTTGAGGTTTAAGGTCACTCCCGTTTCGGCTAAAGCAATAGAAAATAACAAAAAGCATGCTGCAAAAACGCATATATTTTTAATAATATGATGAGCAATTAATTTATTATTCATATAGTTATCACGTTTATGCAAAGTAAAATATCGAGTAAGTTAACCCGTCAGGTGATGTGTAAAAATTTTGATAAACCATTGCATTTATACACGAAATTTCTTATTACACATAAAGTTACGTCTCTGCGACAAATATTCCTTGACTAACGGCTATTGGCTGAAATCCTGAAATAGAGTAATTTCCGTGCCTTCTCGCATCACGACCAGGGTCACATCAGAGGCACTTGCAAGTGTATTCATTGCTTCTGGGCCTTTATTAGGCTGATCAAGTGGTATCCCGTTGATATTGATGACTACATCCCCAGGTTGGAGACCTAATTCATAAAACATTTCAGGATTAGTGCTAGGCGTAAGCTTGTAACCTAAAAACTCTCCTGTTTCTTCATTTTGCTCAGGAGTAGCGTTAATAAATTCTGTCAGCCTAACCGGATTTTTCATGATCTCCTGACGGAACTGTCCTAAAGATTCAAAATTGTTAGAATTCGTGGAAGGTTGGGGTGGCGATGAATTTTTTGTAGCTGTTTTAGCCGCTGATTTACTTAAGCCTGCGTCCTGTGCTTTGGGTAAACGTAATGTTTCCATGCGTATATCGCGTTCTAAAATAACGCGGTCAGGGTACACAGCGTGTAAGGTTGCCCCACCGGGAACATCAGCACCAAGTGCATAGTGTTTAATTTTGTTAGCCCCGCTAGAAATTATGGCATAGCCATATTCTTTCCCGCCTGCAAGTACACCTAGTAGCTTAAGGTTTAGAGTGGTATCCGGTGCGTCTTCTACTTTTTTTGCCGTAGCAGGCGCTGGTTTACCCATGATATGCAGTTGCGCAACTTTGCGGTCATATTGAGGCCTTGGTTGAGGTTTAATTGAATTTGTAGCTGTGGCAGGAGGGGGTATTGCTACCGTATTGGTTCCTGAATCAAAAAAACCCCAAAAAAGCTTTGCAAGTGTAATGAGAATTAGGATTATCAGTGCAATATTTACCACACGCGGCAACTTTGTCTCTATCTTAGGCCATAGATTATTAATGACAGCAGTAGTATCCATAAATTTTAAAAAATTGGTTTCTTCTTCACGGACTATGAAAGTATCAATGGGAATCAGTTATGTAATTTTCCTTTATTTACTTGACAGCAAAACATTGGTTAGCGTAACTTGCGCCGGCTTCCATGGCGAAGAAGTACTGCAATTAGGATATAACCGTTTCACTTTTGTCCCCATCGTCTAGAGGCCTAGGACATCGCCCTTTCACGGCGGCAACGGGGGTTCGAATCCCCCTGGGGACGCCATTAAAATCAATCATTTACGTACGCCTCGAGCTTCTCGCATCAGGTACAGATAATAAACGGGTAAACTTTTAAATTATTTACTCATCCATTACCACATTTTCCTGTAACTTACTCATATTAAATACAATTGACGATAGGATATAGCAAAACATCGATGGGTGGTACAGGCTGAATGACAGACGCAGACTGGATAAAAATCGCCTTTCAAAGGCTATTTACCTCAATAGCATTGTGACTGGGGTAGGGCTGACCTATTTCATAGAGTATTTGCGAAATAACAAAATATATCAGCATTTATATGAACGGCTTAAATCCGAGCTGAACTATAACTAGGATTTATTATATTGAGAAAAAGGCGAGATCAAAAAAACTTCTTGCCGCCATCGCAAACAAAGAAAGACCAATTAGTAGCTGTCCGTTGTTACAAAATTTTCAACACATGATGCGATTTTAGGATACTCAATATAGGAGAAAATACTCGACACAGTAAAATAATCCACCGATCAGTTAGTCGAGAATTTTGCAATTACATTTTTAAAATTAGAGATGAACTATAGAAAATTTATTTGATCAGCATTTCCAAATACAACGAGAAATTTTCTAATAAAAAAACGTGGGCTTTTTTGTTTAGGCTGTCTCACAACTTTTAGCAAACGTTTATTTACGGATCAAGAGTGCTAGGCGTCGCTTTTTCAGTTTTCCCCATTTTTGTCGATTCATTTTTCCAAACATGGGGGTCTCCCAGGTTTGGTAGCACACAAATAACATTGTGCGCATTTCTAATTCATCGCCTCTAAACCCTAATTCAGCAAAAAATGAACGAAGATAATCCAAACGAAGTTTATTTACTTTTGTAACTGCTCGTTTTGCCATAGCATCATGTTTAGCCCAGGTGCGAATTGCAAGATCGTACTTAGCAAGGTCATGTTTCCAGACCATTTCCGCAACTTGATTGAGACGCGTGGCAGGATCCACTTCCTGCTTGGAGAGTTCTTGAATTACAACTTGTGTATATTCCTCCGACCAAAATTTGAGAAGTTCTTTTAATAGATCATTTCGATCTTTGAAATGCCAATAAAAACCACTTTTCGATATTTTGAGCCTTGCGGCCAGACGCTCAATACGTACAGAATCTATGCCGCCTGCCTCAAGCGTCTCCAAAGCGGCATTTAGCCAATTTTTTTTGCTGATTCGCCTTCTTTTTGTTGTAGCCATTTTATAACGTAATCCTTTGTAAAATTTATTCTTTAGGTAAGGCGTAAGTTTTGATCTTTTGATTTATGTCAGTTTAATGTTATGTCAACTACTGTACGATTACGTCTAGTATTATAGGCGGCCCTGTACACAAAAATTTATTAGGCTAATTTAACAAATTCATTATGGGTTTAACATTTTGGTAGTGGATTTTCAATTAAAATACATGCATTCTTATATTAAAGAAAAAAGAAAAAGGGGAGGGTTGTATGCTTCTCGATATGCTAAGGACCTATGCAATAGGTTTTGCATTTTTAAGCCTTACTTGTTTCGTTCTAACTTTTTCTTCATCCGCTGTAGCAGAACACAGCGATGCGTTATTTCTCGTTGAGAATTCATTTGACCTGCCCAGTTTGGGTGAACCCGTCCAAGTCGTCGAAGCGGATTCGCAAGGTGCGCAAGATGACGCAGCGATGTCAGAAACCTGTCGCAAGTACGCAGCGGATGACGACGCTAATGTGAGCGAGATAGTCCAGGCAGGTTGCGAGCCGACGCTGGCGCAAATGTCTAAATTAATGGATAACCCGGTTGGCAATGTTGCTATGTTGTTCACGCAGTTTGATTGGACTCAGCTGAAAAATGGAGACAATAAGAAAACGGGTACCCAAGGTTTGTATACAGGCATTCTGCAGTTTCCCAAACCTGTGAGTGAAAACTGGAACCTCATCAGTCGTGTGGTTTGGACGGTCCCCAGTGTTCCCGTTGATCAAGATAAAATTGATGATTTTGGAAAAAACATTAATAGTGGAATACCACCGCCTGGAGGACCACTTACTGAATTTAAACAGGCTGGAATCACACCGATTGATGTGTTTGATGGCCGCACTACAGCTTTTGGGGATATCTATTACGTAGGTCTGTTCTCGCCTAAGGAAGGTATCAAGCTTGATAATGGAGCGACTGCTCTCTGGGGTGTAGGGTTTGATCTGGCTTTTCCGACTGCGCAAGAAGACATTTTGGGTAGTGGTAAATACTCAGCAGGTCCTTCGGCCTTGGGTATATACCTTGGTCAAAAATGGAAATTTGGTGCGCTGGCACAGCAATATTGGGATTTTGCCAGCCATGATAAAGGTCGCGATGATGTTAATTTAACGAATATACAAACCATTTATTACTATAGCTTGGACGCTACGACTTCGATTGGTGCAGCTCCTAATATTATTATGAATTGGGAACAAGACAGCGACAATTTTTTAACCCTTCCCGTTGGCACCGGAATTAGTAAAACGGTTCAATTTGGCAAACTACCAGTACGTCTCGGAGCTGAGATTCATTACTCGGTGATTCGACCGGATGATGCAGTTGGCTCTACTTGGAATTTGCGTTTTTATATCATTCCTGCAGTGCCTTCGGCATTTATTCCAATTTTGAATTAGTGCCTAATTGAGAATTTATTATTTAAGACTGTTTATATAACATTTTTAAAAAATATAGATTAACGAATTAAATAAGGAGTGGACATAACTATGAGAAAGCCCAAACTAATAATAATTACGCTTGTCATTTCGGTGACGGTATCGTTGTTATTGAATACTGTTAGTGCTGCCCCAGTCTTTGATGGCTACTTTCAGCAAAATCAAAATAAACATGCCAAAGTTTGGGCAGAGGAAGATAAACAAATTGATCAAAAGCTTGCGGCACTGGAAAAGAAGTTTGGCAAGAAACCGAACATCATATACATCCTGGCCGACGATGTGGGTTGGGGTGAGTTAGGCTGGCAGGGTGGTGGTAAACACCGGGGAATGCCTACACCCACACTGGATGCCATGGCCAATGAAGGCATGGCGTTTTGGTCTGCATATGCCGAGCCATCCTGTACACCTAGTCGCATCGCAATTAATACAGGACGTCATCCTGTGCGTACCGGTCTATTATCTGTGTTGTGGCCGGGTCAAATTGAGGGTTTGTCCCCTAAAGAAGAAACCGTTGCAGAAGTCTTATCCAAGTCTGGTTACCACACCGCTATGTGGGGGAAATGGCATCTGGGTGAGGAACCCGAACATGCACCGGAGAACCAAGGCTATGACTATGCCTACTATGGTTTGTTTAATGGTGCCCCCGATGCTTGGCCAGCCGTAGAAATCTATGACCAGTTTCCAACTCCGGTGAAACCGCCCTTTTTTGATTTCCCAGGTGTAGATGCATACAAAGAAATGACAGGAATTGATCTATCCATTGCCGGCTATATTGGTAAAAAAGGTAAAGGTCGTGAGCCTATACCGGGCGTTGCAGGAAAACTTGGGATTGAGCGTCAAGAAGCCTTCGAAGAAGAATCCATCACGCAAATTAAGACTTACATTAAAGATAAATCCAAAAGTGATAAACCTTTTTTCATCTACTGGGCAACCTATACAGCACAGATACATGGCAGCAAGAAACACCAAAACGATCCATTCGTAGACAAAGCCAATGCGCAGGCATCTGAGATGGCCATGCATAATGATCATGTCAAGCAACTGTTGAGTGCTTTGAAAGCAGAGGGTATTGCTGAGAATACTTTAGTGGTTTGGATTAGCGACAATGGTCCGATGTATGCCTTCTATCCAACATCCGGTTATTCCTGGTTGCGCGGTTCCAAGGGCGATGTATACGAGGGTGGTGTGCGGGTTCCCGCTATGGCCTGGTGGCCGGGCATGATCGAGGCAGGTCAATCTCCAACGGATATCTTACATCTTACGGACCTATTTACCACCGCGGCTCGTGTGGCAGGTGCAACAGATAAGATCCCTGGCGATCGCATAATAGATGGTGTCGATCAAACCCCACTGTTTTTATTCGGCGAAGGTCATGGACGTCGCAACACGATGTTTCACTATAGCGGGGGTCAACTTGGTGCAATCCGCTATGAGGATTTCAAGGTCCACATTTTACCAGGAGGGCATGGTGGCCTGCCCAACATGGAATTCTATAATGTCATGCGCGACCCAGGTGAAAAATTTGGTGCCATGTATCAGGGTCTGTTCGCAGTAACACCCATTCAAAATTCCCTACGTCAACATATGATGATGATCAAAAAGCATCCTCACCGTGTTTCAGAGGTCACACCCAAAGGGGCCGAGGTGATGGCACACGACTAGGTCGATCGTTCTGAAGGTTAAAGTACAGGACCTGGTCAGATGTGAATTTTGAGCTAGATTTAGTGCAGAAAAATGATAAGGAGATATCTCCCCCCGCGTTAAGTTATTTATAATATTTAACTAAATTTATTACTTTTAAAATAACTGCAAATTAAAGTAAGTCGAAATAACTAAAAAAAAAACGAGAAGTATGGGAGAGATGAGGAGCTATAAACCGACATTTACAATGCTTTTATGTTGCGACACGATCGGAGTGGCATGAGACTGGTAGTCATAGATACTATGAAATTTTAGATCAAAGGCCTGGAAAAAAATACGAGCATTGATTGGCTAAATTAATGAAACAATTTTTAAAGGAAATCTTATGAAAACAATAACCACATTTTCCATTATCGTATTAATTTCATTTGTATTTGGTGCAATTGCCATTGCAGAAAAACCAGAGGAGCATAGATACAGTGGTTTTTTAGGTAATTACAAAAACTTTAAAGTTATTAACCCTAAGACAAATGCAGAAGTCTGGATTAAGCCACCGCATCAGGATTTTAAATTTTTAAAAAAATATAATTCAGTTGTTCTTTCACCTATTGAAATCTGGATGGATCCGTCTTCTTATCGGGGCATTGATCCAAATGAATTAAAACTAATCACCGACTATTTTTTTAAAAGTCTACTAATGACATTGGACACAGATTATTCAATTGTTGAGAAGTCTGGGCCCAATGTGATGAACATACGTATCGCAATAACCGGAGTGCAGAAGAAAAAACCAAATAATCTTAAAGTTATTAACTTGCTCCCGGTTAAACTTGCATGGGAAGCTGGTAACGCTGCCTATC
>JBFGJY010000060.1:0-15920 GCA_041576975.1 Gammaproteobacteria bacterium
TAAATGAAATTACCTTTGAATCACATGACCGTATTCATACACCTCTTGCTGAATTAGATCGTGTTCTCGGTGGAGGCATAGTCACTGGCTCCGTAATTCTAGTCGGTGGTAATCCAGGCATAGGAAAGTCAACTTTATTGTTGCAAGTGCTTTGTGCACTGGAGCGAGAGCGCGCCTTATATGTGACGGGTGAAGAATCATTACAACAAGTTGCACTACGTGCAGAACGTCTTGGGTATAAAGATTCTAAATTGCGCGTGATTGCATCGAACAATCTAGAAGAAATTCTTGTCAATGCGATGCGTGAACGCCCAAACATCATGGTGATTGATTCGATACAAACGTTATCTTCCGAAAAAACACCCTCAGCGGCAGGTTCGATTACACAAGTAAGAGAGTGCGCAAATCAAATTACACAATTTGCTAAACAAACCAATACAACCGTTTTTGTTGTGGGGCATGTCACTAAAGACGGCTCCATTGCCGGACCTCGTGTTCTTGAACATGTAGTGGATACTGTCTTGTACTTTGAAGGTGATGAAGGTGGACGTTATCGTGTACTACGTGCGGTAAAAAATCGATTTGGTGCAGTAAATGAACTAGGTGTATTTGCCATGCAAGACACAGGGCTTAAGGGGGTTAAAAATCCTTCTGCAATCTTTTTAGCTCAACGAAGCGAATTCACTCCTGGAAGTGTCATCACCGTTACTTGCGAAGCTACACGACCTTTACTATTAGAAGTTCAAACATTGGTTGACGATAACCCAACCGGACATGCGCGACGCGTGTCACTTGGTATCGAACAAAACCGGCTTACCATGCTACTTGCTATTTTGCATCGACATGGTGGTATCGCGATTTATGATAAAGATGTTTTTGTAAACATCGTTGGCGGTGTACAGTTAAAGGAAACCGGTGCGGATCTTGCTGTATTACTTGCCGCATATTCAAGTTATAAAGATCAAGCCTTGGATCGCAACCTTGCTGTGTTTGGAGAAGTGGGTCTCACGGGTGAAATTCGCCCTGTTTTTAATGGTGTGTCACGTCTTAAAGAAGCCAAAGAACATGGCTTTACCAAAGCCATCATCCCCAGTGCAAATATGCCGAAGGAAAAAATTCCCGGGGTCGAAGTCATCGCCATAGATAAACTTAGCCAAGCTATAGATAAGGCTTTATAAGCATAGAACAAACACATGGATAAGGCCTACCGCCCACAAATGTCTCGAGAGGGCTTAGCCCCAACACATGCTGTGGATGCAATTGATCAATTTAATGATAAACGCGAAGTACACGTTGCAGGGGAATCACCATTAACGTTAAAAGTTAACGATCGAGAAATTGTCACATTAATGACGTTAGGCACGCATCCAGAAGAACTTGCTCTGGGATATTTACGCAATCAACGATTACTTGAGGAAATTACCGACATTGAATCAGTAGATGTGAATTGGGAAAAAGAAGTCGTTGCAGTTAACTTAGCACCAGGAAAAGAAATTATCGACTGGGAAGAAAAACTCAGCAAACGTACAGTAACTTCAGGTTGCGGACAAGGCACGGTATTTAGTTGCACACTGGATAAACTTTATGACGCCAAAATTCCTAAAGTCTCTATTAAACAATCAAAAATTTATGCACTTCTTGCAGAAATTACAAAATTCAATGAAATTTATAAACGCGCAGGCGCTGTGCATGGTTGTGCACTTTGCCACGACACTAAGATTTTAAAATTTGTTGAAGATGTAGGCAGACATAATGCTGCAGATGCAATTTCAGGCTGGATGTGGTTAGAACATATAACAGGTGTTGATAAAATTTTTTATACAACAGGCCGCTTAACTTCTGAAATGGTCATGAAATCTGCCAACATGGGCATTCCAGTTTTACTTTCGCGCTCAGGGGTTACCAATATGGGATTAGAACTCGCTCATGACTTAGGAATTGTCATGATTGCGAGAGCTAAGGGACGCGCATTTCTGATCTATCATGGCGCCGAACAAATTGAATTTGACGCACCACCACGGCGCCCACCCGCATTATGACTGCTTTCGACCCAAAGCGGATATTCGATAAGACCAAATTTTTATAATTGAAAATCCCTTTTTTCTACTATTTCATATCCTGTTTGGCACCAAGGTATCTAAAAAGAGGTGATTGTTTTTGTTTAGGTAACATATTAACGTATCCTTATATTCTAATTATCTAAACCATTTTTGGGGAATTATTATGAAAAAGCTGCTAATACTCTCTCTATCTATTACGAGTGCTGCCCTTGCTCTCGGTCTACTTGCGACCGCCTCTGCCGACATTCAGACACAGCCCGAACATGAACAGGCGATGGAGCACAAATTCGAGAAGGCGAAGGACTATTACGCCGAGTGCAAGAATACTTCTGACCAGGACTTCGAGGATATCCGACCCTATTTGAAGGCGTTTACTGATGTTGAGGTTATGGCTGACACAATGGCGAATCCAGTACAGTTTGCAAAATTTATTCAGGTCGTCAACGATCCACGTACCATGCACGTGATGATGAAGTGCTCCACCGAGCCGGTCATGTGGGACACTTGGATACGAGGGCTTTCAGACCCGAACAAGCTCATGAATACAGCAATGCGTTTCATGAATCCAATGGTGTACTTCAACTGGGCAATGGCACCGATGAATCCAGAGATGTATGCACCAATGACGGCAATGATGAATCCGCAATATTACGAGAATTGGGCCAATGCCATGGCCAATCCAGCGTTTTATAATCCTTTTTTCGCCATGATGGATCCTAATTGGTACACACCCAGACTGCAGTGGATGATGAACCCAGAATCATATGCGCCGATGTTTGGGATGATGAACACAATGCCTAACGTTGCTGATGTAACACCAGCTGAGTAAATACAGTTTAAATTTTGCAGGACGCAGACAGGATGGCATTGACTCCCAGGAACTTGAGTAAAAAGTGCTGTCCTAATTTCCCGTATAAAGCCTCGATCATTTGATCGGGGCTTTTTTATTTGAAATACTGCGCATGTGAATGACCACTTTTGGCCATAAGCAGACATTCAATTTTTTGAAGTTCCTTAATTTAAACTACCTCTTAATCATCCCATTATTTGCTTGACGAGCAAGCAGACAAGACTGCTGGCAAATGGGCAGGATGCTCATTTGAGGCACGCAACGCATGGATGCGTATTGGGCCCGACGGCAAAGTCGTACTGTGCAGCGAGTAGACTCGAAGGGTAAGCTAATTAGGGTGTCTTTTTGATATACAGGGACGTATGAATGTTGCAGTCGCATGGATGCGAAAGAGCGACCTTTTGGTTCATTTTCTTTGAGCAAGGCAAGAAAATGAACAAATTTACTTGACAGGTATTTAATAATTCTCTGTGCGTTCACTTCTTGCCCAACTATTAACAGAGAATCGCTAATCCAAATCCGCGACTAACGATTCACGCATGCCATTTGGTATCGCTTCCAATGTGTGTAAATATTTAGGATGATCAATACCAATACTTATGGCAGCACCTTGTTTGAGGGATGCAATCATCTCATTATCTAATTCGAAGCGCATGAAATGCACTGATGAGGTTTTATCGGTGGTCTCCCGTGGCATGTCTTCATCGCAGATGGGAAACACTTTTGCATGCCCACTTACTTGTACCCAAGTTTGATCTTCAATACCAATCATTTCTCTTAAATGTAGTGCACGTTCATCTGGATCTGGAAACTCAATCATAAAAGTGGCTTTCCAGTTTGTGCCATCTGGTATCAAAGGATTATAAGCATCTAATTCTTCTTGAATACCCTCACTTTCAAAAATACGCTCTGCACGCAGCATTTCCTGGATTTGGTATTGCATCACTAAGCGGTCTTCAAAATGCAACGTCACGTTTGGACCAATTTGCAGAATGCGGTTTTTTTTGTGTTGCATGATTTGTGCTCGAAATTCATCACGCATTTGCGAATAGTCTTCAAGTGAATGTAAATCTTGTCGAGTTAGTTTTTGCATTTTTATATACCGTAAGCGATTTTCAATAGGGTTAATGGATGCGTTGGCGATGAATTATCCTTGATACCATTGGCAAGGTGATGGCCTGCCAACGGACAATCACTGGAAAAATAGTTTGGTTCTGCTTTTTTAATTTTATTCATTACGGGACGTCCAATTTTCATCGATGCCTCGTGAAATTCTTGTTTCACTGCGTAAGTGCCATCATGCCCCGCACAACGTTCGATAATTTCAACATCGGTATCGGGCACCAAACTCAAAATCTCTTTCGTTTTGTTGCCAATTTTTTGCACGCGCAAATGACAAGGAGCGTGATACGAAATTTTTCCAAGCGAAACATTGAAGTCTGTTTTCAGATTGTCTTCTTTATGACGTAATACTAAATATTCAAATGGATCAAATATAGCTTGCTGAACTTCTGCTAACGCATCATCACCTGGATACATTAACGGTAATTCTTGTTTAAACATCAATACGCAAGATGGAATCGGCGCGACGATATCCCAACCTTCTTGAATAATTTTATGAAAAATTGGGATGTTATGTTCTTTGTTCTGTGCTACAGATTCTAGATCACCCAATTCTAATTTGGGCATACCGCAACATTTATCACCAATAATCAGTTTTGTTGAAATTTCATTGTGTTCAAAAATTTTTATTAGATCGTCGACTAAACCTGGCTCATTATGATTACCGTAACAAGTTGTGAATATTGCAACTTTACCACTAGTACTGCCAGCAGATTTAGGTGAAGCAACTGATGTCTGATATTTAGCGAATTGTTTTTTTGCTGATTTACTCTTGTAATTGGGTAAATACGCATCGCTATGTATACCTAGTACTTTTTGCATACCTTTGCGCATTAAAACGGAATGGTTTACAGCATTTGCGGCTTGCGCAATTATAGGAATACCAAGAAATGATCCAACTTGATCTGTGTTGCTGAGCATTTTATCGCGCATTGATGCACCATTATTTTTATACTTATTCGCTTTGGCACGTAGCATTAAATGGGGAAAATCTACGTTCCACTCATGTGGGGGCACATAAGGACATTTAGTCAGAAAGCATAGATCACATAAATAGCAGTGATCGACAATTTTGATGTACTCCGATTTTGCTACACCATCGACCTCCATGGTGGAAGACTCATCAACCAGATCAAACAAAGTGGGGAATGCGTTACAGAGACTAACGCAACGCCGACAACCATGGCAGATATCAAATACTCGCTCTAGCTCGGCATTAAGATCCTCCTCGTCATAAAACTTTGGATCTTTCCAATCAATGGGATGCCGTGTAGGCGCCTCGAGACTACCTTCTCTCATAAAAAATGATTTATTTTACTTGAGGTGCATTGCACAAGGCGTTTTAGCGACTTGTGCAAATGCATGTTCTATTACGAGTCGATTATTAGTCAAGTGTATCTAAAGCTTTTTGAAAACGATTCGCATGCGAGCGTTCTGCCTTAGCTAAGGTCTCAAACCAATCTGCGATTTCATCAAAATCTTCCTCGCGAGCGGTTTTTGCCATACCAGGATACATGTCGGTATATTCATGCGTTTCACCTGCAATAGCAGCTTTGAGGTTATCTGTTGTTGAACCAATCGGCAGACCTGTTGCAGGGTCACCAACCTCTTCTAAATACTCTAGATGCCCATGTGCATGTCCGGTTTCGCCTTCTGCAGTGGAACGAAATACCGCAGATACATCGTTATATCCTTCTACATCGGCCTTTGCAGCGAAGTATAGATATCGACGATTGGCTTGGGATTCACCTGCAAATGCGGCTTTGAGATTATCTTCTGTTTTACTGCCTTTTAGAGACATTATCGCTACCTCCAGTTATTATGTTTTTAGCAATTTCACCACGAAATTGTCACTTTTGTATGATTTAGAATGAGTCTAAACTACAAACAACTTTAGACTAAGTCTAAAAATAAGTCAATAATGTTTGCGAGTTCATAAAGAGCATGTCTTTTTCTTCAGCAGTACATGCAAGGAAATAACTCAGGATCTTGATGTGGCCCGAAAAAGTACACCCAAAACTGTAGATTTTGAAAATTCACTAAAGCAACTTGAGACTTTGGTGAACAAATTAGAGAAAGGTGAGCTCTCACTTGAGGAATCTCTAAAACTCTTTGAACAAGGAGTAAAACTCACACGTGAATGTCGTCAGGCACTACAGTCTGCTGAACAGAAGATTGCTGTGCTAAGCAAAGAAGACGGCGATTGGATAGAGAAGGATCTCGACAACGGAGAGTTGCTTGAAGGCGATTGAAGAGGTTCTCGATCAGTATGCCAACCGAGTCAATCAACAACTTGATAACTGGTTGCCAGAAGAATCCGAGCCCCCAACAACACTACACCAAGCCATGCGCTATGCAGTTTTAGGTGGGGGCAAACGTATACGCCCGGCCTTACTGTATACAATTGGTGAAGCATTAGGTGCTGAGCTAAAAAAATTGGACACTGCAGCTTGCGCTGTTGAACTTATGCATAGTTATTCCCTTATTCATGATGATTTGCCTGCCATGGATAATGATGATTTACGCCGTGGCCTACCTACCTGTCATAAGGCATTTGATGAGGCAACTGCTATTCTCGCTGGTGATGCCATACAAGCTCTGGCGTTTGCAATTCTGGCTAATGACACAGCTTCAAGTAAGCAACGAGTCAAGAAGATTCAGCTACTTGCGGAATCTTCAGGTTCCTGTGGCATGGCTGGTGGACAGGCCATTGATCTAGCATCAGTGAATAAACAGCTCAGCAAAGATGAAATTGAACATATGCATCGTCTAAAGACGGGCGCATTGATTAAAGCTAGTGTGCTAATGGCAGTTACCGCCAGTGAAGTAAATGATCCTGATGTATTTAAACGCTTTGCACATTTTGCAGATTGCATAGGACTCGCATTTCAAATTCGCGATGATATTCTTGATATTCAAGCCGATACAAAAATCCTAGGTAAACAACAAGGGTCGGATGCGGCACAAAATAAACCTACCTATCCGAGCGTTGTAGGGCTGCAACAAGCAGAAATTGTTGTCAATGATCTACTACAACAAGCCTTGAATGAAATTAGTGCATTGAATTTTCAAGGGGAAACCTTACGAGCTGTAAGCAATTACATGGTCATGCGTAATTCATAACCGTTATACTTCTACACATGCACTTGTAAGGACAGTTTATACATTCAGATAATTCATATTTGTTTCAGTACTGCATTAGTTAAATGGTCAACAATCGATATCCCCTACTTTCCGGCATTAACTACCCTGCAGATTTACGCGCACTTGATTCGCATCAAATGCCTGCGGTTGCCAATGAGTTACGTGCTTATCTACTAGACTCCGTTGCCAGCAGCGGGGGACATTTTGCGGCCGGCTTAGGCGCAATTGAAATCACCATCGCTTTGCATTATGTATTTAACACTCCCAACGATCGAATTGTTTGGGATGTAGGCCATCAATGCTATCCACATAAAATTCTCACAGGTCGTAAAAAACGAATCACTACTATACGTACTAAAGACGGCCTGGCGCCCTTTCCTAAACGAAGCGAAAGTGAATATGACCACTTTGGCGTAGGCCATTCCAGTACTTCTATCAGTGCGGCATTAGGTATGGCTATAGCCAGTCATCAAAAAGGAGACGACCGAAAAGTTATCGCAGTAATTGGTGACGGCGGCATGACGGCTGGACTGGCTTATGAAGCACTCAATCACTTAGGTAGCACCAAGGCCGATTTACTAGTCATACTCAATGATAATGAGATGTCAATTTCGCCCAATGTCGGGGCTATGACAAATTATTTAGCACGTATGTTATCGGGCAAAGTGTATTCAACCATGCGCGAAGGAAGTAAAAAACTGCTAGAACCCATCCCTCCCATTCACGAACTTGCTCGTCGTACCGAAGAACATGTCAAGGGTATGTTAGCACCTGGTACTCTATTTGAAGAAATGGGACTACATTATTTCGGCCCAGTAGATGGACACGATGTGACAGGATTAGTTAAAACATTACAAAACTTAAAACGTCTTAATGGTCCTCGTTTGCTGCATATTGTCACGCGCAAAGGTAAAGGCTATGAAAAAGCCGAATCTGATCCAGTTGCGTATCACGCCGTACCTGCATTTGATCCAAGTGTTGGTGTAGTTAAATCAAATAAAAAACCTAAAACAACCTACACGAAAGTTTTTAGTGATTGGATTTGCGATATTGCTGAAATAGACACACGCGTAATAGCAATAACACCAGCAATGCGTGAAGGATCTGGCCTAGTCGAGTTCTCTAAAAAATTCCCTGATCGTTACTTTGACGTAGCAATTGCAGAACAACACGCTGTAACACTTGCTGCAGGCATGGCATGTGAAAAACTAAAACCCGTTGTAGCGATTTATTCGACTTTCTTGCAACGCGCATATGATCAGCTTATTCACGATGTGACGATTCAAAATCTACCAGTGTTATTTGCAATCGATCGCGCGGGGGTGGTTGGGCCAGATGGTCAAACCCATGCAGGAAGTTTTGACTTGACCTACTTACGTTGCGTCCCGAACATGATAGTAATGGTTCCCGCGGATGAAAATGAAACGCGTCGGATGTTATATACGGCCTATTTACAAGATATTTCAACAGCTGTGCGATATCCTCGTGGAGCGGGCCCCGGTGCTCCCGTGCACCCAGATATGAATGCCGTTGAAATTGGTAAAGCAAAAATTCTACGTGAAGGCAAACGCATTGCCATTTTGGCCTTTGGCAGTACTGTCTATGACGCCTTAAAAGCTGGGGAAGAATTAAATGCAACGGTAGTTAATATGCGGTTTGTCAAACCCATCGATCAGAATGTAGTCAAAGAAATGGCTAACAATCATGACTATATTATTACGGTAGAAGATAACGTTGTGATGGGTGGAGCAGGTAGTGCGGTCAATGAAGTGCTTGCTCAACACAGAAACGTCATTCGCATTAATAATATAGGTCTTCCAGACCGATATTTAGATCATGCCACGCGTGATGAATTGCTTGTTGATGCGGGTTTGGATGCTAACTCGATACTGAAGTCAATTCAGTTTTTTACACAAGGTGATTTGAGTGCACCAAAAAATTCAAAAGTTACATCTTAATCGTATTGTTTTGAATTTAGTTACTAAGAAATTGTTATGCGTTTGGATAGCTACCTGGATAAGCTGCAACTATTCTTCGTAATAGCTGCCTTGCAGTCTTGGGATCTATCGTGCCTGCATCTTCATCAGCTTCATGCGCAGTGATTAAGGTTTGCTTACCCTGACTGAGTAAATGAATTTGATATAAGGCTTTTTCGCTATTTACTTTTTGTTCTCCAATCTCGGTGGGTGCAAGTTCTAAGGATACATAGTACACGCCTTTATTGCGATCGTGATCTTCAACTAATAAGCCAGAGCGATCTAATGCCACACCGGTTCTACGCCAAACACGCGAAAAGTTATCCCCCACCATCAAAACCGGAATACCGCCTATATTTTTAATATCCAGATATAAAAACTGGGCATCCGCCGTGGCAAATTTCTGCTGCGCATCGTCCCTTGAAGTTCCTAAAAACTCCATCAACTTAATCATCATCTCAGCTTCACGTTCACCATTTGGTGGCTGTGGTTTCCACAAGATCTGATTATCTCTATTAATAGCCGCAACTTCTGCGCCACGTTGCGTCAAAAATATATAGGTAACAGCATTCGGTTGACGTTCAAGTCGTATGCGAAATTTTTCACCCGTAACATCAAAGCTTGCTTGTTGAGTTTCTGCATTTGTAGAACGGTTTAAATTTTGTTTCCACTCTGTTTCGATATAACCCAACACTGGCTCATCAGCTGCGATTCCAAACTCTTCATCAAGCAAAAATTTGCGCAACAATGGCCATAGTGTTACTGGATCAGCATTTACCTCTAACCAGCGTGTTGGTCCTTCGCGTCGCACGCGCAAATCTATAAATTCAGGTAGTACCGCTGCTCCTAGCGCTGGACCCTGAGTTTCTAAGGCACTGACACGATCGTTAGCGGTTTTTGGAATTTCTAAACTATCTTCCCACTGGGGTGTAATCAAATCTGGCGGAGCTTCTAGGGGGTTGGTACTGCTACTGTCAGTATATTCAGTAGCAGATTTAAAAAATCCGCAACCATAAAGTACTGACACGAATACTATAGCTAATAACGTAGAACGCAAATTTGGTAAGTATTTATCCATCCGTGCTTGTAATCATATTGTTATATACAACCCGCAAGTTGCAATGCCTGGCGTAAGGTTTCATGGTGAATGTTCGATAATTGAGTCATCGGCAAACGCATCCCCTTTGGGAACAGGCCCATTTCAGTTAGGCACCATTTAACTGGTATTGGATTAGACTCCAAAAATAAATCGTTGTTTAAGCGTTCCAATTTAGAGTTGATTTGTTGTGCTTTAGTTCGATCACCCTCAAGGCAAGCCATACATAGCGCATGGAACAACTTGGGCGCAACATTTCCTGTGACGGTAATCACACCATGCCCCCCTGCAAAAAGAAATTCCATAGCTGTGGCATCGTCACCACTAATTAACAAAAATCCATTTTTGCTTTCCGCAAGAATTTTTTTACAGCGGCTAATATCCCCTGTAGCTTCCTTGATACCGATTATATTTTCTACGTGAGAAAGGCGAATGGCGGTTTCTGGCAACATATCACAAGCTGTTCGCCCTGGTACGTTGTAAAGTATTTGAGGAATGGCAACGGCTCTTGCAATGGCTTCATGATGTAACACTAAGCCTTCCTGAGTCGGCTTATTGTAATAGGGTGTTACTAACAAACATGCATCGGCACCGGCATCTTTGGCGCATTTAGTCAACTCAATAGCTTCGTGTGTAGAATTTGCTCCTGTACCAGCAATTACCGGTATACGGCCGTTTACCCGCTCCACCACAAAGCGTATGACCTCACAATGTTCTGCATGGTCTAATGTCGCCGACTCACCCGTGGTACCTGCCGGGACTAGAGCATCGGTGTCGTTTTCAATATGAAACTCGACATATCTGGCCAATGAGTCGTAATCGATCTCACCCCCTTCATGCATAGGAGTCGCGATAGCGACCATGCTGCCTTTGAACACCGGCTACCTCAAATGGACTGTTGAATGGTAAAAAGCTCGTGCTATTACAAATGAAATCATAACATTACAAGGATGTCATAAGTCTAAGCCAAAGTAGATAAGAGCTATACGTAAGGCAAATTCTAAGTAGTTGACTGTCATCTTAAACATCAAGCTCCAGCATTTCGATACAACACAACCCCAAACCAGAGTATTAAAGTGTCAGACCTAAGAGGAAACAAGATTGTTTTGTAATTTTAACCAAAAGACAACACACCTGGTTGCATGACTGAAGAGTAGGATTTTCGAGATGCGTATTCTAAATTATAACGTGCAAATGTAGTAATTTATGGAATATCTAGGGAGACAATGACGTCACTTCTAAAGTTTTATGAAAAAACAAAAGTTTCCATTTGAGTTTAGTTCAGCCCCTGATAAAGAACTATGCACGCTATTTAAGGTGATTAATATGAACAATTTGTATGGTAAAAAAGCGCGCAGAATCGAGCATGGTACTTTTTTAATTGACGACAAGGTCGTGCTGATACAAGTATGACGCAAAGTGAAAGGTTATGTAAACGAAGTATTGGAGGCTTAGAAGTCGTTATGAATTTGTTGTAGACACTACTTCTTCTTGAAACTCTGCGTTTTTTTTCGGCCAGGCATTAATAACTGCATTCACAAGTGTCGCAAGCGGAATTGCAAAAAATACCCCCCAAAGCCCCCAGATTCCACCAAATATCAAAACCGCTGCGATGATCGCAACCGGATGTAAATTTACGACTTCGGAAAATAATAGTGGCACCAAGATATTCCCGTCTAAAAATTGAATTACCGCATAAGCAATTAATACATATGCAAACAGTGACCCGATGCCCCACTGGAAATAAGCTACAAAAGCAATCGGAATCGTGACTACCGCTGCACCAACATATGGAATTATCACGGAGATGCCAACTAGGAATGAAAGTAACATTGCATAATCAAGATCAAAATATATAAACGTTACATAAGTAACCGACCAGACCACAAAAATTTCTAGAAATTTTCCACGGATGTAGCTTGCAATTTTCTGATTGACTTCAAACCACACTTCTTTGGTTAACTCACGATTAGCAGGAAGAAATCCTTCTACCCATTCAAGTATCTTAGATTTATCTTTGAGGAAGAAAAACACGAGTAACGGCACAAGAATCAAGTAAACCATAATAGTAATTAAACCAACTACAGACTCTAATGGTTGGGTAATAAAATTATGGCCTGCTGAAATTAATTGGGAACGAATGGACCATATCAATTCTTTAATTTGCTCTTCGGTAAAGATCTGCGCAAGACTTGGATACTTATCAGGCAATTGCATCAAAAGGTCCTGTCCATGCGCAATCATATTTGGTAGCTCGCGAAAAAACTGAGTAAACTGCTGGGACAACTTTGGAATTAATCCAAATAGAATTAATAGCAACAACGCGATAAAGGCAGAAAATACCAACACCAAAGCCAGAAATCTTGGAATTTTGCTGCGCCGCAGTATATCTACAGCTCCATCTAAAACGTAGGCAATTACAATACTGGTCAGAAGGGGCGCCAATATATCCCCAGCCAAGAGTACAATTGCAAATCCAATGATTAAAAATAACGCAAGAATAACAACTTGCGGGTCCGAGAAGTGGCGCTGGTACCAGCTTTTAATATATTCAATCATGTATCAATTTGAAACCGCGAACGATAAGAAAGATGTCAGATTACACTTTTATTTAAATCATTTTTATTTAGCTAGTCCATTCATGGACAAAACGACAAATAAAAGACTTTTTCAGCTAGAAAGTAATGCTATTTATTCTAAATAGTTACTTAGCGGCAAATAATGACTGTAAAAGCTGTCACCCAGCTTGTTTTTCTACATCACAAAATCCACGCGAATACTCTAATAATTCTTCCATCGCATGCAGTCTAAATTTTTGTCTTTGACGAACAAATGAAAAAGCTCTCTCAAGCGGGGGATTAAGGGTAAGTTTGCAAAGACTGTCCAATTTAAGTTCTTTTTCAATTGTTGCGCATGAGACAATTGCAACCCCCATCCCCGCTTCGACTGCGCCTTTAATGGACTCAGGACTACCTAACTCTAAACAAATATTTAAATTATTTTTATCTAATCCCATCTTAGTCATATAGTCCATTATTACATCGCGAGTACCTGAGCCTTCTTCGCGACATATAAATGGGTAATGCATTAGCTCCTCCATTGAAATTGATTTTCGATTGGCCAAATCATGTTCCGGAGGAACTATCACAGCTAAATTATCTCTACGACATACCTCAACTGACAAATTTTTATTTGTCACCGGGCCTTCAACTATGCCTAGATCGATCATACTATTTTCGATCATAGACACTATGCCTTCCGTATTCGAAACTTTCAGTCGTATCTGAATATCGGGATATTTTTTTGTAAACCCGCTAAGTAAACTGGGCAACATATATTCTGCAATAGTGGTGCTTGCACCCAGTATTAACGCACCACTCACATCACCCGTTAGTTCTTTAACGGAATTTTCCATTTCCGTATAGAGCTCAAAAATTTCCTCTGCGTATTCATACGATTTACGTCCTGCTTCAGTAAGGGTGACACGATTATGAGTACGATCAAATAGACGAGTATTAAAGTGCTCTTCTAATTGTCGCACTTGAAATGTAACGGCCGGTTGAGTCATGTGTAGCGTTTCAGCCGCCTTGGTAAAGCTCAGTAACTTGGCAACGGTGTAGAAAACCTGTAATCGTCGATCTGCCATTTCGGCCTCATGAAAGCTCATTCATATTATTTATAAGGGAGTATACCACCTGAATAGGTAACTGAGGTGTATGATTTTTGGAGTTAACCAAAGTGAATTAAGCTAAAAATTCGCTTACTGAATATGGCTTACGAAGCAATTACCCGGTCTTTGTCGTTCGAATCGACCCGTCCAGCCTTTCAGAATTATCATTTTAGGCATACAAAGCCACGATATTTGTTAAACTTAGACCTTGAAATTGCAAACATGTTTTCAACTCATGAAGATTAAAACGCTTACATACACATTATTCGTCCTGATGCTATGTACCGCTGCATATGCCGCTACAGTGTACAAATGGAACGAAGATGGCAGAACTATCTACAGCCAAACTCCGCCCCCGCCTGGGATAGAATTTGAAATTGTGATTGAAAAAGATCTAGGCAAAACCAAATCTGTTGCCAAAGCAGAGTATAGATCTTCAGAAATAGCATTCGAAGAACGTCGTGAGCAACGCCTGCAAAAAAAGACTGAAGAAGAAGTCTTAAAGGAAAGCAATCGTATCAAACAAGAAAACTGCGCAATTGCACAAAAAAACATGGAATCATTAACGAGTCGCGGCCAAGTTACCATCAAAGAAGGTGACATATATCGAAAGTTAACTGATGAAGAAAAACAAGCAAAAATTCAAGAGACCCAAGCTTCAATCGATGAGTACTGCCAGGGCTAATTAAACTAACACCTATCTCACAAATTCCAGCTAAGACTCGTCTTTTAAGCGCTTACGCTTATCACACCTTTGCCACAGCAAGTACGAACGTTCTTGCAGAACTCGTAAAACAAGCATCACCGCTTGTTCCTTACCTACAACTTGTTACTATGTAAGCTCATAACATCAATAAGTCATGCGTGTAAGTCAGTTTCCATTATTTACACTAAAAGAATCTCCAGCAGATGCTGAAGTCATCAGTCACCAATTAATGCTGCGTGCTGGGATGATCCGTCGTCTTGCAGCTGGGCTCTATACTTGGCTGCCTCTAGGATTGCGCATTCTTCGCAAAGTTGAAAATATCATTCGCGAAGAAATGAATAAATCTAGTGCAATTGAAGTTCTAATGCCTTCTATTCAGCCTGCTGAATTATGGCAAGAATCTGGGCGTTGGGACCAATATGGCCCTGAGCTATTGCGAATCCAAGATCGACATAATAGAGAATTCTGTTATGGCCCAACGCATGAAGAAGTCATCACTGATTTGGTACGACGTGAAATACGCAGTTATAAACAACTACCGATTAATTATTATCAAATACAAACCAAGTTTCGTGATGAGATACGGCCCCGATTTGGAGTAATGCGAGCACGTGAATTCATTATGAAAGATGCGTATTCATTTCACACCAGCAAAGAATGTTTAGAAAAGACTTACAAAGTGATGTATGAAACCTACAGCAATATATTTAATCGTCTTGGATTAGAGTTTCGAGCTGTAGAGGCGGATACTGGCAGTATTGGCGGAAGCACCTCGCATGAATTTCATGTATTAGCAGAATCGGGAGAAGATGCTATCGCATTTTCGACTCAGAGTGACTATGCCTCCAATATAGAACTAACACCAACTTTTCCAATCAACCTCTCTTCAGAGAATCCTACACAATCACTTAAAAAAATTGCAACACCGAACCAACACACTATTGAAGATGTTTGTACCTATCTTGACGTATCTTCTAAACAAGTTCTAAAAACCCTAATTGTCAAAAGCGATACCGATTCACTTATTGCACTAGTAATACGTGGTGATCATGAACTTAATGTGGTTAAAGCACAAAAATTAGATGGTATAGCCGATCCTCTTGTGTTTGCCAATGACAAAGAAATCGAAGAACTATTGGGTTGCAAGGTAGGTTCACTCGGTCCATTACACTTAAACTGTCTAGCCCTAATCGATCATGCTGCCTATGCATTGACTAATTTCGTTTGTGGAGCGAATGAAGATGGCTATCACTACCAAGGCGTAAATTGGGAAAGAGATTTTCCTAATTTTAATGA
>JBFGJY010000061.1:0-15380 GCA_041576975.1 Gammaproteobacteria bacterium
AACTCCTAACTGAATTAATCAATCATGGCTACCGAGTGATCCCCATCGTATCAGATAAATCTCCATTCAAACTTTAGTCTGCTGGGCATCTTCGCTAAACAATTCAATGTCCGCTTTCGGCCAAAAGCGGACATAACATACATAGTAAAATTTTAATTCCAATTTATTTATATTTCTTACAACAATGCTTACTGGCATTAATGGAGTATTGCGAAAATATGTCTATTGAAGCGACTAGTTACGCCTCTTTTTTTCGCTTATACCCTGTTTTATTCATGATAATTCGAGTGATAAATGGTGATAAATAAGCGAGAAATATTATTACTTTTATCATGAACGGAACACTGATTGTTCTTTTACCTTTCCTTACTCCTTCAACAATTGCTTCGGCTGCTTGTTCCGTTGTTACAACCGGTATCATTTTCTGGGCCAAGGGAAGTCTCTCTTCACTTTCTGGATTACGTCTCCAATAGGGGGTTTCAACTTTCGCAAAATATGCCAACGACGTTTTTATTTTGGTTGTATATAAATCCGCAGTAAGTGCCTCATGAAATCCAACCATTGCTTTGCGTGCCGCTGTATATCCAGTCGCACCAGGGTAAGCTATCAGACCGGCAATCGAAGTCATGTTGACGATATGCCCAGAATTTCTTGCTAGCATTTCCGGCATAAATGCTTTTGTTATGAAGAAAGCTCCCAAATAAGGAGCTGCAATCATATCAACGGCTTCTTGATAGTCAGTTTCTTCGATAAAACGCCATTTTCCGCCACCTGCATTATTGATAATGATGTCGGGCACTCCGATTTCTGCTTTTATTTTTTCAGTAACCTCAATAACTGCTTTATAATCTCCTATGTCCAGAGAATATGCATTTGCTTCCCCACCTTGTGCTTTTATTTCATTTACAATTTTCTCGAGTTTCCCTTCACTTCTTGCAAGAAGTACCACTTTATACCCTAACCTCGCAAATCTTCTTGCGGTTTCAGCTCCGATCCCGCTTGAGGCACCTGTGATGAGAACGAGATTACTTTTCATAAGCTGCTACTAAATTTGTAAGACTTACATATTTTAATAAGACCACATGATTCTGTTATCAATAAACTGTGCAATTCATAAAATTATGACATTTTTGTATTCTAGGAATTTCAACTGAATGTCCGCTTTGGGTCGTTAGCGGTCATCTCTAACTTTCAGCGAGGTTTTAAGTATTTTGGAATACGAATCCAGTCCCAATATAATTGATGTTGCATATTATTCTGGTGTTGAATTCAATTGGTAAAGTATGTCATGTAATGGGGGTCGCTTTTTGGAAAATCCCCCAAACCACTTGTTATAAATCTGATCTATCTGACCCGTGCGATTTAACTTTGAAAGTACACTATCAGCAATTAATCGAAAATCGGCATCATTGCGTTTCACAGCCAAAGCAAATGGCTCAAAGGAAAAGACTTTGGGTAAGATCGAAAATTTATCTCGATCTTCGGCGGTGACCACTAGCCCAATCAAGACCACCTGATCCGATGCGTATGCTGTAATCTCGCCTTTTCTTAGAGATTCAAGTGCCTCGGGAGCATCATCGAAGATAACAAGTTCTGCATCTGTCAATGTTTCTTTGAGCATTAGCTTCAGCGTTTCAAGTGTAGTGGTGTCTCGAATGACACCAACTTTTTTACCATCTAAATCAGATAGTTCATCAAACTCTTTTCCCTTTAGTGTCATTAATGATGCGCCGGTTACAAAAGTATGTTGTGTAAAGTCAACGAGTTTGCCACGTGATAAGGTTTTTGTGGTGGCGCCACATAAAATATCGATTTTGTTTTCAATCAAAGCATCGAATCTGTTATTTGCGGTAACTGGTACATATTCCACAATCACTTCATTGCCGATTTCATCTTTCACTCCAGCAACGATCCGTTTACATAAATCAATGGAATAACCTATCGGATTGCCTTCATTGTTTAAAAAAGACATCGGTGGTTCTGATTCACGATAGCCAATTCTCATTTTGCCTGTTTGAATAATTTGATCTAATGTATTTGGTGTTTCATGACCAAACGTATTTGTGATCAAAAAAGTAAAGAAAAGTATTAAAGTGAGCAGAAATCTCATTGAGTTCTCCTTATTGTTATCTTAATGAAATTTATCTTTTTTCGATTTAATTATAACATTTTCTTCACTAGGATTATTTATATAAAACTAATATATTTGAATGTCCGCTTTCGGCCATAAGCGGACATTCTTCAATGAGATAATCAAGGGAAATAAAGTTACTTTAGCATTCACAGAGTAGTGTCAATTCCAAGGGTAGCTATTAGTTTGTAATATCCAATAAAAGCGACTACAAAAAAGATCAAAATAATAATTTCGTGCTTAAATCCATGCTGATGGAAAAATTTTCTATCTTTATGGTGAATAACATCCATTAGCTCATCTCCAAATCGGATTGAGAGAAAGGTTCCCATACCTGAAAGCAAAATAACACTCCAGTATGGATAGGGATTGGTGATAATTGCATGCAAAAGCATTGTTAGTTTCGTTGTTTGATAAAATTCAGCAAAATAGAGTAAAGCTAGGATATTTAATATGATTGCAATGGCCCATACTGCAATCTCAGACAAAATCATTCGGATACCAAATAAAAGTCTAAGTGGGAAATCTAACAAAAATCCTGCGTCAGCAATTGGAGTACAAAGAACAAAGAAAGACCATGTTAAAGCAACCGCAATCCCACCTGTCATCAAGCCATACTTAAAACTTAAATAAATGAAGTAGCTCCCCATAAGAGCACAGAGTAGAAGAAATTTATGCAGTACTTGATTTTTAGGATGAATCTCTTTTATATCCATAGTGGTCATCATTAAGAATTACGACTAAGCAGTAAACCCTGCTTTATTATTCTTAGAGAACATGATGTCTACTTTAGGTCGTTAGCGGACATTCATGACTCATTATAGTTGCTGAATATTAGACCCACCCCTAAATACGGTTACCGTTTGTTTATAAATCCATTAAGTCAGCCCCTCAAAATTTTTATATTTTTTAATGTCTGCATTCGGCAAAAAAGCGATTATTTGATTTATCCTTAAGGCAATATTACCGGTATTCAAGCAGCGTTCTACGGCCTGGATCAAGGGGCCTGGATTTTCCATAAGCTGCAGTATGCTCTGCAGCAAGGCGTTGGCCCTCTCTGATCTGTTCAGACGTCATCTCTCCTCCTTCTGTAAGCCATTCCAAATCCACAACTCTTCCTTTCGGATCTGACACAGTCCCTTCAAGAGCCAACGCAACCCACTTGTAGGCGAGAACCAGATTTTGGGGAGTCCCCCACGCTTGGGCATAATGCACCCCCAACGTATGCTGTGCTTCCGAAATGCCCTGCTGCGCCGGCAACTGCAACCACTTGAATGACTGGGCATAGTCTTGTCGGCGGTTGAAATAGTATTGGGAAAGTCGGTAATGTGCTCTCGCATCGCCTTGCTTGGCTGCCATCTCAAACCATTGTGCTGCGTCCTCCCAATAGGCTCCTTTACCGAACCAAGCGTAACGTGCTTTATAGTATTGTTCACCGATTTGATACTGAGCCTCTACATCCCCCTGAAGTGCACTGTCTCTTAGAGACTCATCAATTGTGGGCGGAGGCGATGCACAACTCGAAAGAAGTACCATGAAGGTTAATAGTGGAACGACTACATTCATGTCAATGTAGGGGCGCGAAGACTTCTTAAAGAACCGGTGAGACATAAAATGAGTAAAGCCCTAAAACAACATGACTAGTTCAGAGAACCTGAGCAATTCAATTTACATGCGCTAAACAGCCCTATAAATAACGAGAACTATTTTTTGGATTGTGTTCCAAGCTGGCACTTTACGCTAATAATATTTTTAGATAGATGTCCGCTTTGGGTCGTTAGCGGTCACTTAACTCATGAGCTAAAATGTAGGCTCGATAGATAAAAACTGTAATAATGTTACTCATCACGTCTTCACTAATATGCCTTATAAAAGTTTTTTTAAATAAATAGATGAGTCTATTTTGATACCGCTAATTACTCAAACTATTTATTTGTAGTAGGTATTTTAAATACATGTTTGCAGACGTCATGAATAATACCTTGTCATTACTTTTTCTATTTTACATTTTAGTCTTATTCTCTATATTTCTATTTGTAATTAGGTATAGCTAAGCTGGAATTTGTCATGTGTTTGACAACATTGCCTTCTTTTTCGATGACATAATCTATCGGACCATTTGAAAAGTAGCGATGACCGGAATGCTGGAGCATACTGTCATAATAATAATAATAGATGTTCTGAAATGAAGGATAAAATGACGAAGCGAAATCACTTTTTTGCATTATTTATTGCTATTAGCGTGGCTTTGGTTCTGATTGTTGAAATCGCCATTGCCTCTGAGGATCCAGCAGTTGTGCGTACTCGCCAGCAGGTTGAAATGCTAGATACCCTCTATAAAACTGCCATTGTCTTAATCACAGATAAATATGTAACAGACCCTTTAAAGTTTTCCGGAGCAAGTGCTGCTAAGGCACTTTTTGACACCATGAAAGAAAATGGTTATCACGAAGTTCGTTTGGTGGGTCTAACGGATGTCCTTTTTAATCCAATTGATAATAAACCAAAGGATGCCTTTGAAGAAGAAGCTAAAAGGCGATTACTTAGCGGTGAACCCGCACATGAAGAAGTAGTAACGATTGATGGAAAACGTTATTTACGTAAAGCGACACCCGTTCCAGTTGTACTAGAAAGATGCATAATGTGCCATGCTAATTTTAAAGGTAATGATGGAATAATTGGCACACTGGTCTATAAAGTCCCCTTGGTGGAATAAGCCAGGATAGAAATAAATTGAAGCCACTTGATCGACTAAGATAATACAAGCGAACACGAGGTTTATCTATTGAATGTCTGCTTTGGGTCGTTAGCGGTCACTCGACAATAAGTATAATAGGCGAATTTAATCGATCTTGAAAAAATAAAACCAATGAGTTTAAAGGAGAGTACAGATCTAAAAGTAATCTGTTATGCGGGTTATCGTGGTGAAGAGGAACCTCGGGAGTTTTCAATAGGCGAGAGGAATATCCATGTTGTGGAACTGCTCGATCGATGGCTTTCTCCAGACCATAGATATTTCAAGGTCCGTGGGTCAGATGGCAATACTTATATCTTGCGCCATGATATCGCAACAAACGAATGGGAATTGACCATGTTTGCTAAGGAGCCTAAATCAATAGGTACAATGTAAACTGGTCGGTACAACTTGTTAGCGATCATTCTTATTATTTCTCCACACCCAAGGTTTAATTCTCTCTTTCTTCGGCAACTTCCAAATTCCTGCTTTATTTCCTTGAGCATCTTTTTCAAATTCATACAGCTTCTTCGACACTGCATACTTAGGATATACATATGCATACCCACCACGCACTAATTCACCATTCACCCATAAGTCACCAAGGTACACATGTCCAACCACTCTTCCATACTGATCAACATCAAATTCTTCAACCGTAACTTCTTTACCTGCAACGTAGTCAGCTAAGATTTCTCTCGACTTTCTCCACAAAGGTTGGCCACGTTCCGGTGCATCTATTTCTGCAAGGCGAATACGAAGTTCTTTGCCTTCATAAAGGATCGTAATGGAATCTCCGTCTGCAACTTTAATAACCTTACCTTCATATTGATTAGGAGCAAATATAGAAAGTAAGAGACCACAACCTTGTAATAAAAAGACAAGAATAAATAATTGCCATATATTTTTTGTGAAGATACATGTGAGCGACTTCACAGCTTCAGACATCCTCTACACATATACCGGTAAGTTCATTGAATTAAAGTAGAGTGCATAAGATCTTTCATTATTAAATCCGTAAAATGAGATGAATAGATTGGAGACTAAATGTTCAAACGAAGAAAGAACAAAATATTTAGCGAGCAATATGTATATAAAGGCGATCTTCGTGACAAAGGAGATCGGCGTTCGTTCGCGCCCCCTTGTGTATTTCCACTCATAGATCAGTTCGGCGGGTTG
Organism: Gammaproteobacteria bacterium; assembly: GCA_041576975.1. Taxonomy (GTDB): domain Bacteria; phylum Pseudomonadota; class Gammaproteobacteria; order UBA4575; family UBA4575; genus JBFGJY01. Next base: position 6,045 of record JBFGJY010000061.1, read on the forward strand.
GTTGCTCAAGATCGACGTTCCATGCCGGATCGGCGCATTGCCAATATTCAAGTCAAACTGCACTATCTAGGTATCAAAGATAATGTGTTAAAGAAATTTAAAGAGAGTTAATGTTTCTTAATCTCTTTATCTCCTTCAGCAATCTCCACTTGCTTAATCACTGCCAACATCGCTTCCATTCCCATCTTAAAGATCTTCTTGGTTTCTTCGGTCATCTCCTCCAAGTCAACAAACTGTTGCAACACTTCTTCGGGAAAGTCACCGTATTCTAATCGGTACTTGCCTAACTCTAGAGCCAACATCTTGGCACAGGTCGCAATCTGATCTGTAGTTAATTCATTGAGTTTAGTTTCGGCAGTGAATAAGTATTGTTGCCAGGATTCTGTTTTCACATAATCTCCTAAAAAATTTCTGAATGGGTGTGATCAGCATTGTAAACGGTTTTTTATATTGTGTATTTCATACTACTATAATTAAAAACTTAGTCCTTTTTTTATGCACTTCTTACAATAAAGTTTAATCGACACAGGAGATATTTATGGATTTAATCGTAGATCAGCATTTGTCAAATAGCTATAACGTAACTAAAACCAGTGAACATTCATTCCTCCTTGAAAATGAGATAACACATCAAAAATGGAACATTGAAATCTTAGATGAGAATCTAACAGATATTACAGGAAGCATAAGAGGCAGGACTAATTAATAATAAACGCATAGAATTGCTAATGTGATTCGATGCAAAACAACCATTCTCTTGTTTGTGCTATTCCAAGCTGCATTAGCATAAGAACACTACTGCCATGATGAAGAAACCAATGCGTATTGGGAGGATCTTGCCATACGTGCAGCTGATCACTCAGATGTCATTAGTCTCTACAAATTACGCAAACAATTATGCAAACAAGTTGATGATGGTGAACTAACGATAGAAGAAGCTACAGAACAGTTTGAGTATGAACGTAAACGTGTTGTAGATAGTTTGGAGCGTGGGAAATTCTAATTCTTGAATATCCGCTTTCGGCCAATAGCGGACATTAACGCTGCGGTAACAGCTGGAGCAAACGCGACGTCCTGTTGACCACCTTGTTATGCGTTTGTTAACAAACAAAATTCTGTACATGCTCTTTGCTCCGAAAAATAGTGTACATATAATACGATGCAAAGGGCTTACTTCAACGCGGCTCAGGCCGGCTGACAAGAAACGCCATAATTGAAATAAACAACACAGCCATCCCAGTCATAAGCCATATATTATCGATACGTTGATACATGATCACCCAGCTTAATGTAAGCAGTAGAAACGCTATTACCTTACTTGAGCGTGAAATCGCCCCCTGCTGCTCCCAGTCAATCAAGAGTTTTCCAAGATGTGGGTGAGCATAGAGCCAACGATGTAAGCGATCTGATCCTTTTGCGGAAAACCAGGCCGCTAATAGCAAAAAGGGTACTGTTGGCAACCCGGGCAGAATCACGCCAATAAGCGCGAGCACTAAAAAAAAGTAGGCTAGTAATAAAGCGGCTAGTCGAGTCATATTCAACATTTAAAATAACGACATTAATTAAGTGGCCATTATGCGTGCTTCTTTACTACTAAAATGAATCTGCTGCCTTCTCCTCTTATAGGCTAAGCATAACTATTTATTAGTTTGCTTAAATGCATTTCTAACCCATTATTCATATAGAAACTGCATGTCTGCTTTGGGTCGAAAGCGGTCACTCAGATTTTACTTTCAACTTTATTTTCCCAATAGTCTCGCTAATCTTTGGATCTAAATCAGGCTCATAATTTGCAACTATTTCCAATAAACTTGAATCAGCCAATGGAATTTCGTTGCCTTCTAGTGAATACACTTTAAACTCACCGTTATAGGTTTCAATAGCGTAATATTCGTTTGAAGAATCAGATAACCGAACTAGCAAAAACGGCGCAGGAGGGCGTTTGGGAAAACACCCAACTGGAGGAAGCCACCAGCATGAGACATGGTATAGACGATCACCAATTACGTAATGAAAATTTCTAGCTGAATCGGTAATTACAGAAAACTGTTCATCTTTGTGTCCAAAGTCATCTGGTTTGTTCATGATTAAGTCGAGTCTCCCGAGGCCATAGGCTGCAGGTAGAATTATTTGTATTTCTTTGTCTGGTATTGGCTCATCAGTTACAGACACTAATGTACCGTCTATGGAAACTCGACCTACTGAACTTCCTGGTGCAACACACCCAAAATAATTGAAAATAGATAAAATCAAGACGACTAAAAACAAAAGTCTTTGCATATAATTAGAGTTTGTTGTCAGATTAACTAGCAATTTAATTTTAGTTTTATCTTGAAATACTTATGTCCGCTATGGGCCGTTAGCGGACATTCAACTATATCTTAGCTGTATTATAGTTATCAAATTCAAAACCTTGTGCTTTTCCCCATGTAATTAATTCATCAACTGCTTGCGGCAACCATGACTTATCTATCGCATCTTCTTGACCTTGCCGATAGCACATTTCATGTAACACTATTGCACCACCTTGATGCTTTTTTAGTTGTTTTTTAATTTTTTCGATCTTACTTTGCCATTTTCCACTTCCGGTATATGCATCGTTAACATAAAAGGTTAGGTAAGCTAACTCCAAATTATTACATTTAATGGATTTATAAACAGTAGGTGTTATCACCCCAAAAGGTGGACGAAAATATAGAGGGCTATACGCTGGTTCGCTAATCGCAATTCTCATCGCTTTCACAGTTTCAATTATCTCTTTATTCAATTTAGATGCAGAAAATAGCGTTGAAAATAAATGAGAATGTGAGTGTATAGCTAGTTGATGTCCATTTTTATATGCAGCACGAACTAAATAAGGCGCTTGCTGAATATTCTTACCAATATAGCAAAATGTTGCCTTAACACGATGTTGAGAAAGTGTAACTAGAAGACTTTCTGAAACCGAATTATGGATATTAGGGCCATCATCAAACGTAAGTATGATTTTATGGTCACGAGAAGGCCAAAGATTACTATTTAGAATACTAAATTTTGAAATCATTGATTAATTAGATAGAGCAATTTCATCTAAAAATTATAATGCAATTATTAATGCTCGAATGTCTGCTTTCGGCCAATTGCGGACATAAAAAAGTTGGGTTAATTGGCAGCTGAGAGATGAGTAACTTGTTAAAAGTCTATTTTTTCAGATACTTCACAAGCCAGAGCCTCGCCCAACAGTTGGTGTTGATTTTCATCCAAATGGATTCCATCTACAACGCTGGCATTAGTAATAGTACCAGCATTAAAATATAGTACAGAATGGTTTGTAGCTACATTTTCAAGTTCAGCGGCTAAACCCACACTTCGAATTTCTGCACCATTAAACTTATTCGCAATAATACCTTTTGGTTCAATGATAGGTGGAGGAGCGACAACCATAATATCGGGTATTCGCATAGACGGTTCAATAGGGGCTTGCCGAATAATTTGAATTAGTTTCACAGTTCCTTGCGCTGAGAGCCATGCATTATTGTTGTGCGTGCATTGAAAGTCATTTGAGCCAAGCATCAAAATAACCAACTTTAGTGGTGAGTTCATTTCAATTACTTGAGCCAAACCCTGCGAGCCATCCCGTCCTTCTTTAAAAGGGTCATCCCATACGGTTCTTCGACCATTAAGGCAATTTTCAATCACTCGGACGTGCTTACCCTTTTCATTTAGGACTTTCTCAAAAATACCAGTCCATCGTTTTTCAAACGATAATCGTTTTCGAGAATTAGGAATTATTCCCCAAGAGAGACTATCTGAATATACAAGAATCTGATCCATAGTTTAGATTTTGATTGCCTTCTTGCAGTTGTTATATATGAATTCGTTCTGCCTGTTTAGAATGTCCGCTTTGGGTCGTTAGCGGCCATACGCAATTAAAAAAAGCCCGGCGTGAATCGGCTTCTTTATGCTACTAGATGTTATGTAACGAAAAGTCGTCACTAATCTTCTTTTTCTAATTCTTTTCTATATTCTTCTTCTTTCTCCTCAGCAATTTTTGAATTTATTAAGTAAACAACGAGTGCGATCCAAGCAATACACCATAAGTAAAACTTTGTTAGATCAAGCGTAGGCTTGTCATAGCCTAACAAAATGTAAATAAAGGCAATTGCACCAAACACTACAAGAGTTACTGCATGGATTTTTACTACATAGCCGATTATGCTCCATCTAATTTTCATTTAGATATCATTCTCATATCCGATACCTCTCTATGTTAATTGACTCTATCATAATTAAACAATTGGATTTATGTATAAGCTTTTTATCGCTTTATTAAATAACTAATGACAGACTGAAATAATGTAAATGTCCGCTTTCGGCCAATTGCGGACCTTTAGACCGTAGGTATCTCCTGCGGCAAGCAAGACAGAAACAATCATGCTTTACTGCACTGGGGAATTTTCCTGGGTCAAATTCTTACAGGGGTTATTAACGGCGTAAGCATAAATGACGGGAAAGAATTCGGAAACTTTTGAACGGCCAAGGGCAGAGGACAGCGGCAGTGTCATAGGATACTGAAAAGTTGCGACAGTCCAAGTTTCGTTGGGCCAGTAATACCATTCCCGGTTGGGATACAGTTCAGGAAACCGATTTTCTACCTTTTCAATTTCAGGATATCTGTTGTGCACACGGCAATATTCTTTTAAGTACTCCTCAACAATAATCGCCTGCTTCACTGTCGCAGAATCCTTTATATACAGTTTCCCGACTCCAAATAGAAGCAGAACAACAACAATTCCAATCCAAATCTTGGGCTTCATCGAAAATCATGTCCTCAATGCACTACCTCATTGTAGGCATATAGCTAACGATTGACAGCAACGGGTCGTAATCGGACATTAAACTGTACTGAATTGATGTTTCCAACCTTGTTTATCCCTTAATGGTCTAATTTATGACTGCTTTCCGCCAAAAGCGGTCATTCAGTAACTTCATCAATTGATAGCCGTTAATGCTTTTTGAAAATCGTTGAATATATTATGGTCTGGCGTCATTTCTAGATTTTCTTTTATTGCCACGCCCGCTTGCTGCTGCACGCCCATTTCATTGAGCGAACAAAGCTTTTCTTCTAGGTAATTTGTTTGAACTTAAATTTTGTCTACCACGAGGTTTAATTTTAACGGGTCGAGTTATAGAAGGATCAGGCTCATAGCCTTCAACCATTACTTGTTTAATCTTGCGTTTGATTAAACGCTCAATGTCTTCAAGCAAATCCATTTCATCCATACTGACTAATGACAGCGCCTCTCCTTCCATTCCTGTTCTACCAGTTCGCCCAATTCGATGGATGTAATCTTCCGCAACACTTGGTAAATCGTAGTTCACAACATGTGGCAGTTGACTAATATCCAGCCCGCGAGCAGCAATGTCTGTTGCAACCAAAACACGAACATTCCCTGATTTAAATTTTGCTAATGCCTTCGTTCTTGCGCCCTGTTTTTTTATCACCATGAATTGCAGCGGTATTGAGCCCATCTTTGGTTAATTGTTCGGCAAGCCGGTCTGCACCTTGCTTAGTTCGTACAAAAACTAATACCTGCTTCCAATTTTTTGAACCAATCAGAAATGACAGCAACTTTCTCTTTTGGCTTTTGTCCACTGGGTGCACAATTTGATTTACGTTTTCTGCAACCGTATTGCGCTGAGCCACTTCAACCAAAGCAGGTGATTTAAGTAAAAAATTAGAAAGCTGTTTTACATCATTAGAAAACGTAGCCGAGAACATTAAAGTTTGTTTATGGTTTGGTAAAAGCGCCAGGATTTTTCGAATGTCTTTAATAAAACCCATATCTAGCATTCGATCAGCTTCATCGAGCACTAAAATTTCAATGCTGGAAAGATTAATAGTGTTCCGCCCTACATGGTCTAGCAATCGACCAGGTGTGGCTACAACAATATCCACACCTTTGCGTAATTTATTAATTTGCGAATTGATACTCACCCCGCCATAAATTACTGCTGTACGAAGCGGCAGCTTCATCCCATATGCTCGTACACTCTCTGCAACCTGTGCAACTAATCCCCGTGTTGGCGCCAACACTAACGCACGAACTTTTCTTTTTGCTGAATTTGTTTCTGCATTAGATATTAAATTTTGCAGCAATGGCAATGTGAAACCAGCCGTTTTACCTGTTCCTGTTTGCGCACCTCCCATCAGATCGTGTCCTTCTAAAATAAGTGGGATAGCTTGCTTTTGGATAGGCGTAGGCGTGCTGTAACCTTTTTCACTCACAGCATGATTTAATTCGGCCATAAGACCGAGCGATTGAAATGACATTCTTGACGTTCTCCAGTATTCGGCCCACCCAATACAAATTAGATTGGGATGGTCTAGGCAGAGATTAAATAATTCTGTTTCGAGATGAATCGGGAAGGATTACCGCGAGGACAAAGTATGCTGACCAATGAGCACCTTTAATTGAGCCTGCATTGTATATGAATAGTTGTTTAAATGGCAACCAATGCGCAAATACCAAATTGGATATGGGTTACTACATGGATGTTGTAACAAATTAAAGTTAGGTGACCTAAATGACTCCTAACGGTCAAAAGCAGACATTCAATTTTCGAGTCTTCATATTAAACTATCTATTTATAGTTAAAGCGGATTCTTCTCAACTAACTTCTCTTACTGAACTACTTATTCTTTATCAAAGCTATCGACAATTATAGCACCCATGGATGCAGGCATTGTGATAACGACGAGCCGCTTTAATGCGGTAGTGGGTTCTGCGAGCAAGGGAAACTTGTCTAGAGAGAGCAGTATTAACGCCACGATAAAACCAGCAATCAGATAGGCGATCATAATGCGCAACAAAAACACTGGAACTCTATGTTTGATATTTCCTTGAAATACACTCTCATATGCAAAGAATGATAGAAAAATTACAGATAAACTAAAAATGAGAACTAAATTCAAAGCAGGAAGGGTCTCCCCAAGCCTCCAGGCCTCTTCTGAAAATGAAATAGGTACGCCCAGTGCAAAAGCACCAATTGCAACTTGACTTGCATCTTCGAGGTTAAAACTTAATCTCATTTTACAGTATTATCCGTGGTCGCTTTACGGACATAAGCATTTATATACATTCGATTTCCGGTATATGAGAGTAAAAGAGTAATAAGTTTTTTTTGTATACTGAATTACAAACGATTAATAACAAATATAACCTATATTATTGAATCATTGTCTATACCCACTAATAGCATGAACTAATGCTATGGAACCCCCTCTACCTAAACTTCATATTCGTGGTGCGTGAATAAAATGTCACCATAACTTTGATATAACTAGAGGAAATTATAAATGAATATCGCACTTAAGAAGACTAATAAAGAAAATACATTCAAAAGCGAATCAGGAAATAGTGAAATGGCATTTATATACAACATCATAATGCCTGATTTTTTGCTGTTTACAGTAAGCTTATCATTTGCTTTTGGATTATTGTTGTCTATATTTGGAAGTACTATTTGATTCCATCTAAAACTCTATCTGAGATCGACTCTCTTAAATTCCCCTGCTCCAAACGCGAGCAGGGACATTGGAGGGAACTTTTATGGCGTGAAACAACTTTATTGTAATGTCCGCTTTGGGTCGTCAGCAGTCATTTTGAACGTGAATTTTATAGATTCCAATCTCTTTGATCCTAGTATATGACCGTTTTCGGCCAAAAGCAGTGTAGCGGCTGCACCCACTTGTTAGGTTTTGCACACGCACGTTTGTTTGACTCTTTCAGCGGGTATCTTTAGCTGGGCAAATAAATATTCCTTAAACGAATCCTGATATTGCTGAGCATCAATGGCCTTTTGCATACAAAGAAGCCATGCATCACGTTCAGCATCCACAATGGCAAGATGTTTGTGCACCTCAGGAATGTTAATTTCGCCATAGTGCTTAGAATAGAGTTTTGGACCTCCAAGCCACCCACTGAGAAAGTAGGTCAATTTTTGACGAGATTCGGTTAAATCTTGCGGGTGCATTTTTCTGATTTTTTCTGCCTCAGGAAAAGTATTCATGTTTGAGAAAAAGTTATCGACGAGACATGTAATGCCAACAAGCCCACCGGCTGCATGGTAAGAGTGAGCGCCCACGCCGTATCCGTATTCATTGTGTTGCATGTTTTTATTTCATCATCTACGAGGAACACTAACATTCTAATACATGCAACTATGCTCAGATATCACTATATACAACAAATAAATGCCCACTTTCGGCCAAAAGCGATCATTCACATTTAGTTTAATGATTTCTATCAATTTACCTTTTTATATCACTTTGTATTTTTCCTTTTACCACTCACCTGTGTTTGGCATTGATTGCCAAGGTTCAGCTTTTGGAAGTGCATCACCTTTTTGTAGTAGTTCTATCGAGATTCCATCAGGTGAACGTATAAACGCCATATGACCATCCCTTGGTGGCACATTGATAGTAATACCGCTACTCATCAGTTTTGCACAAAGCTCATAAATATTATCTACTCGATACGCGAGATGGCCAAAGTTTCTTCCACCAGTATATTCTTCGGGATCCCAATTATAGGTAAGTTCAATCATGGGTGATCTTTGTTCTTTTACTTTATTCATATCCTCTGGGGCAGCAAGAAAAATTAATGTGAATCTTCCTTTCTCATACTCATGGCGACTGACTTCTTCTAAACCTAGCTTGTTGCAATAGAAATCAAGTGACTCTTCTATGCCACTTATTCTGATCATTGTATGTAGATATTCCATACATATACCTCAACTTTATTTAGCTAGTCTTATTGAAATTAAAGATAATAAAAGGTGCATACACATTTTTCATGCATTTGGCTATTACACCACCAGACTTTTTTTGATTTCTAAATTTTTTATACAGTTCAGTTGGAGAACCATCACCTGCAACATGCCCCATCTTTTTAATGAACGGGATTATTGCGCGAGGTGTACCACCCCTCATTGAAAGTTTGGTTGAGACAAAATCTTGAGTGAACCGTTCTGGGACAGAAGCATTTGTTATCTTTTCTAGCATCCTTTCTAGCGTTCTAACAGTTGTCACATATGGTAAATTTTTAGCCATTCAACTCTCCTCTTAGTGCCTTTGAATTCTAGTTATATTTATTAAGCAGACTTCAATCTTTGATAATTAGTAATTCAAATTTTTCAAGATTAAGGTTTATCCAACCTGGATCTAAAGGCCAGTTTACTACAACTAAGTTGAGCGGCCTCATATCGCAAGGAATTTGATAACTGCAAGGGGCACCGCGAAATTCACAAAAGAGACTTTAGACAAAAATGAGGACAAAAATGGAATTCACGGTG
>JBFGJY010000062.1:0-15000 GCA_041576975.1 Gammaproteobacteria bacterium
AAAATACCTGACTAAATTACTCGGATATATATTGTTAAATAACCTAGTAAATTAGTCAAGTATGCAAAAGAGATATCAAGCAGCATGCCAGGGAAGTTATGTCTAGCGTAATCTGTTAAACCTTGAGATGAAGAAGTTGCTCCGCTGGTTAACGATCTTCGAGTACGCGAGTTAATTGACAGGGATGTTTGCTTGCAAAACGCTATCCCTCAACGCTAATTCAACATTTTCAATTTTGCATAAATGCTAATAAGAAAAGTTAATAATATCCATTTTATTACTTTATAAATTGGTCTCAGTGAGTTTAAAAACTTAACCCAATAAAAAATGTCATATAGAAACAATAGATAAAACGTTATTACTTTTTATTAATTTAGTAATTGTAATGAAACATATATTAACCATCGAGCATTTTTGGCATGACCTGGTACAGTTTACGAAGGATTATTGGTTCGAAGTTGCAATGTTTTGTATTTTTGCAGCAATAGTTCTTTGGCTTGGCATTCGATTGTTTAGCTTTTAAATAAGCAGGTATTTCGAACTAAAAAATCTGACACAGTGTATGCTGTAAGATAGTGCATATATTATATTATAAGGGTTAAACTTTGACGAAGTTATGTATTGTATTGAAAGTGAAGTGCTGGGAGAAAACTGACATTAATGTTCTAAAATGTAATCATATCTAAGTCTCTGCAAAAGTCATTATATATACTACTTGATTGAGATATAGTTAATATAAAGGTGTTGTCCTCAAATCAGTTTATATTTGTAAAAGCTATATATCGTTGATTTTTAGTTATAGCTATTAATAAAAGTATAAACTGTTAATTTTGAAAAATAGAGTCAATCAGTCCTATCTCATGAAATTATTCATAATTAATGTGAAATAAGTAATGGGATAGTAGAATGTTTCAATAAATGTTTTGAAGTGCCTCCAAATACAAATTCTTGAAATCTTGAATGTCCATACACACCCATTACAATTAAGTCTGCTCTATGACTTTTTGCGGAAGTTAAAATTTCTTCTGCGATTTTTGATTTTGTTCTCTTAATAGTTTCGATTTTTATGTTTACACTATGGTGTGAGAGATAGTTTTTTAAGCTTTGGCCTGAAATAAAAAGGTGTCTATCTGAATACTCCTCTTCAGGAACCATGACTACATGAACATCATTTGCATGTTTAAGCAGAGGTATAGAATCATGTACAGCACGAGCGGCTTGTGGGCTCTCGTTCCAAGCGACAACAATATTATTTAATAGGGAAAATTTCTTTTTTTTATTTGGTAATATTATAAGAGCTTTTCCGATATGGGTTGATAAATAATCGGGGATTCTTGTTTTTGCACTTGATATATGTTCAGCAAATAATTGTGGTGCAATTGCTAAATCAGAAAAACGTGAATAGCTAATAAAAGTATGGATGTCTATTTCTTCATCATCAATCCATTCATAAGCAATCCCAAATTTTTTCGCCTTAGAAATAAATAAATGTTTAGCACGTTTTATTACTTCGCTAGTGTGTTCAAGTTGCTCTTCTATCGGTACAGATAGTACAGTGGTGCCATGATATCTACTTGCATGAATTTGTGGTGAAGGAGGTATAAATACAGCTGTTACAATCGCATCATAAATAGCCGCTAGTTCAAACGCGGTATCCATACGACTTTCTGTCGTTCTGCCCGCATCACATAAAATGAGTACATCTTTAATATCCACTCTGATGTAGCCTATTTAAAAAATTATTGAGATTTGTTTTATATCTAGAAATGTCATAAATTTCTATGTGTAAATAAAATAGCTTGGAAACCATTAAAAAAACTTATAGATGTACACGTAAAATAAGAGTTATAAATCTATTTATTATGAAAAATAAATTATATTTAATTTTATTTTTAACTGAATGTGCTACACAACTGCACCGAGCTATACATAACCGCATCAAGACCATTAATAATTATTTAAGCGCCCATGCAGTAAAGCGTTGCATTACCGCCTATTGCAGTTGTATTTGTTGTGATCGTGCGTTCAGTACTAATCAGGAATAATTTATCTGCGTTTGCCAATGGGCCACCAGTGGCCTGATTATCCAGATCTGCGATTAATGGTATAAGTGGGCCTTCCTGATTAGCGAGAAGTTTTTCTATTTCTGCTAAGTATGTTTCAGTAGTAAAGCAAATATAACCAGAAATTCTGGAATCAGAAAATATATTAGACATTAATGCTTGGTTTTTCACAGGCAAATAAAATAAACACGTTGCATTAAGTTTTGAATGAATTAAAAAATAAGTTAAAAATGAACTAGTAAATAAAGTGTTTTTACTTGCGATAATAAGTAAAGGATTTCCGATTGCAATTGTTGCAGCTAATGCGCTGGCGAAACCAAGTAAAAAAGGGCTTGTATCACAATAGAACACAAAAACACCGCGATTATGTAAGCGCAATTCATTTCGCTCACCTGTTGGTCCAAATTCAAATATAATCTGTTTACAATTGTTAAGCACATAATTTTTGTATTCACTAATTATAGAGATCGCTTGATCTAGTTCCTTGTAGATGATGTTTTCATCTATGCTGAATTCTGAAGAATATAAATCAATAATTTGATTTCGGTACCTATCTAATTTTTCGCAGGTATGTTGTAAATATTCAACACGCTTTTCATTTTTCATACTATCAAATTTATTGAGATTATTTTTGGCCAAATATATCGCTTTATTAATATGTTCTGTATTTGAAAATTTTACGCTTGCTTTAATGTTAATCTGTTTTAAGTTTAGCGATATATTTTCAATTTCGTTTGATAGACCAGCATCAATTGAAGGTTCAATTGAATACTCTTTTTTTGCAAATAAGCCATTTTGGATTTGTTTGCTGTCAAAATTAGAATGTGAAATTCTCAAATCAGTTCGACATTCGTGCGTAAATTTATATAGATAATGTGGACCGCCGGCTTTAGGTCCGGTGCCAGACATTCTTTCACCGCCGAATGGCTGTATACCAACTGTAGCCCCTATCATATTTCGGTTGATGTAAATGTTTCCAGCGCGAATTATTTCGCTGGTTGCTTTTGTAAATGAATTGATCCGACTATGTGCGCCAAAAGTGAGTCCGTAGCCCGAACTATTAATTGCATGAAGCACATCATCAATTGCAAACGCTGCGTATCTAATAACATGCAATATAGGTCCAAATGCCTCTTTTTTAATTTGCTGGATCGATTCAATCTCATATGCACAGGGCGCAAAGAAGTAGCCTTCTTTTAATGAAGATAGAGTTTTGGATTTATAGATCAGCTGTCCAAGCTTAGATATTTCTTGTTCATATTTTTCCAGATCTCGTTTTGCATTTTGATCAATAATTGGTCCAATATCTGAGACAATATATCTTGGGTCGCCCATTTCAAGCTCTGACATCGCGCCTTTTAAAAGGCGTAAAAATTCTTCGGTAATCTCTTCTTGTACATATACGACTCGAAGAGCAGAACATCTTTGGCCGGCACTATCAAAAGCAGATTGAATAACATCTATTACTGCTTGTTCGAGCAGAGCACTTGAATCAATGACCATTGCATTGATTCCGCCTGTCTCTGCAATAAAAGGCTTGCAGCAGCGATGATCATTATTTAATGCTTTACGAATGTCGCGCGCCGCTGCGGTGCTGCCAGTGAATACTGCACCTGCTATTCTGTGATCGTTCACAATAGCCGCACCAACTTTTCCATCACCTATGATTAGATGTAGTACTTCAGTGGGAATTCCTGCTTGGTGCAGTAACTGAACGGCCTTAATAGTAATTAATGGGGTTTGTTCAGCAGGTTTGGCAACTACAGTATTACCCGCAACCAATGCAGCAACAATTTGTCCTAAAAAAATTGCCAGTGGAAAATTCCAAGGGCTAATGCAGGCAAATACTCCACAGCCAATGTACTCTACTTTAATCGTAGATCCTGCAATCAAGCAGGAATTGTTAAAAAGTCTGTCTGCCTGATCCGCATAATAACGACAGTAATCTACCGCCTCTCGGATTTCTGCTACAGCATTAGCAATTGTTTTTCCAGCTTCTAATATACAGAGGGTAATCAGCTCATCGGCATGAGATTCTAATAATTCTGCAGCTTTAATTAGACAGTCTGCTCGATAGATAGGTGTGGTGGTATGCCAAGTTGAGTAAGCTTGCTGTGCATGTTGGATTGCTAAATCTATATCTTCTTTAGTGGCCCAGACAACAGAGCCAATTTTGATATTTTTGTTAGCAGGAGCATAGACGTCAATTTCTTTTCCTTGTCGCATTTCGCCATTGATTATCGATGTGGCACGCCATTTATGATGAGAATTTTCTTCTAATTGTTGTTTAAGTCTTAATAGTGTTTCCTCATGGGTTAAATCTAAACCCCTAGAGTTTTTTCTATGAGGTTGATAAAGATTGAGCGGTAAAGAAATTTTGGCATTTGAGACTGAGGGTTGCTGGTTTAGAGTTTGAATTGGGTCCGCAGCAACCTGTTGGATTGGTATCGATGGATCTAAGATTTGATTTACAAAGGAACTATTGGCGCCATTTTCTAAAAGGCGTCGAACCAAGTAAGGAAGTAATTCTTTGTATTTACCACAGGGTGCATACACTCTACAGGGAAGGCAAAACTCTTTGGAAGTAACGATGAATGAATATAATTGTTCACCCATCCCATATAAACGTTGAAATTCAAATTCGCGATAATTACCTGCAAAATTTAATAAAGCAGAAATAGTATGCGCATTATGAGTTGCAAACATAGGATAGAAAACATCTGTATGATTTAAAATTTTTTTTGCGCACGCAAGATAGGAGATATCTGTTGATTCCTTGCGTGTGAACACTGGGTAATTTTCTAGACCCAACAATTGTGCACGTTTAATTTCAGAATCCCAGTAAGCACCCTTTACAAGTCGTAACATCAGTCGTCGGTCTGTAATCATTGCAAGTTCGACAAGCCAATCAATAATAGAAAAAGCGCGCTTCTGATATGCCTGAACAGCAATGCCTAAGCCATTCCAATTTTGTAAACAAGATTCATGACATAAGGATTTAAACAAATCGAGTTGTAAATCTAATCGATCCACTTCTTCAGCATCAATAACAAAGCTAATGTTTGCTCGTTTTGCTTCTTGTGCCAATTTTTTTAGGCGAGGATAAAGGCGATCAAATACTGATTCGTATTTGGCAAATTCGTAGCGAGGATGTAATGCAGATAGCTTAATCGATACACCTGGTCCGATCACTGGATCATTCTTTTCAGATTTTTTTAAATATTTGATTGCATGCATATACTTTTCAAAGTATTTGTATGCGTCTTTGCTTGTGATCGCTACTTCTCCCAGCATGTCAAATGAATATCTATAAGTTCGATTATTACATTCTCTACTTTTTTCAACTGCATCTTGAATTTCGCTACCAATAATAAAGTGGTTACTAATTATTTTTATTGCTTGCTGAACTGCTTGACGTATGACAGGTTTACTACCTTTGGACAAAATTTTACTCAACGCATAATGTAGTTCGCTGTTTTCACTATTTCTTACATGAAGTATTTTTCCTGTTAATAAAAAGGCCCATGTTGATGCATTAACAAACAACGAGTTACTACGTCCAACATGTTTCTCCCAATTAGCTGACGTTAATTTATCTTGAATTAATGCGTCACCTGTTTTGGTATCAGGAATTCGCAGAATAGATTCCGCGATACACATGATAGTTATTCCCTCATTAGTTGAGAGGTCGTATTCCTTTAAGAAAGCATCTAACATTCCTACATGAGGTAGCTTTCTAACCTTGGTTACTAAATCTATCGCAACCTTTTTAATACTTTCTTGGGCTGAATCTTTTAGGTCAATGTACCTTATTAACAGCGGAATATAGTTATCTTCATTGACTAAATGAGCATTGAATATTGCTTGTCTAAGTCGGTCTCTTTTAGGAAGCCGGTAGGAGAAAATCATGGTTATATTTGTAGCTTATGTTGGTTGCAAAATTTAATGCCTTTGTAAAACAAGTTTATCCAATGTACGTTTTTTGAAGCCTTACTTTCTCTAAAACAGATCAAGAACTATTTAATTATATAATCCCTCTTATAAATTATTTTTTTAGTTGTTCTTGTCTATTTTTATATTCAGCAACACTCCAGTTCACTGAGGTTGTTGTTCGTCTGGATAAATATATCTCATATGCCAATCCGTATATTTGAATCAAATCAATTAGTTTAGAGTCTAAGTGCTATAGCTTTAATCTGCTTACTCTTCGTAAAAAGACTTATTTATGGTTGCAAGGTCACACCACATTTTTGTTGAAACAAGGGCTAAACAAAGGACCCATGCGCTTGCTACTGACTATGTTAATTTAATTGGGCTTGCCTGTGGCATAGACGCTACCAACCCAGATTGCGCATATGGTCCCGAAGCGTTAAATCCAGAGTTAAATCATTATCAAATAACGGCAAAAATTGCCATTGAAATATTTATTGAGGGCTTAGTTAAGGTTTAACAAATGAGTATTACTGAAAATTTTATGAAGTTAGAAGATAAGTATTGTGCTCACAACTATGATCCATTTCCAATTGTTATTGATCATGGTGAGGGAGTGTATCTTTGGGATGTGGAAGGAAAAAAATATCTTGACATGATGAGTGCCTACTCTGCAGTCAGTCATGGTCACAAGCATCCGCGATTACTAAGTGCCCTTAAACAGCAAGCCTCAAAGCTTGCAGTTATTTCGCGTGTATACCATAACAACTGTTTACCAAAATTTATACAACGTGCATGTGAACTAACGCAGATGGACATTGGATTGCCAATGAACACTGGTGCAGAAGCAGTAGAAACTGCATTAAAGGCTGCGCGCAAATGGGGTTACAAGGCAAAAGGGATTCCTGAAAACCGTGCAGAAATAATCGTGTGTGAAAATAATTTTCATGGTCGAACCATCACAATAGTCGGCTTTTCGTCAGAAGAACAGTATCGAAAAGGCTTTGGGCCATTTCCAAAAGGCTTTGTAAAAATCCCATTTGGAGATAGTGCTGCACTAAGAACCGCAATTAATAAGAACACTGCAGCGTTTTTAGTTGAACCGATTCAGGGAGAGGGGGGTATCATTGTTCCTGTTGAAGGATACTTGTCCGAGTGCGCAGAAATTTGTAAGCAAGAAAATGTGCTTATGATGTGTGATGAAATTCAAACAGGTCTTGGACGCACGGGGAAAATGTTGGCAAGTTGGCATGACGGAGTAAGTCCTGATGGAGTCATGCTAGGTAAAGCCTTGGGTGGCGGACTTTTACCAGTATCAATGTTTTTAGCAAGAAAAGAGGTCATGGATGTTTACTCACCTGGTGATCATGGTAGTACATTCGGAGGTAACCCCTTGGCAGCTGCAGTAGGCCTTGAAGCGCTCAATGTTATAGTTGAGGAACGATTAATGGAGCGTGCTGCGGAATTAGGCCAGTATCTGTTAACTAATCTCAGACAGCTGGAAAGCCCTATTATAAAGTCTGTCCGCGGTAAAGGCTTGCTTACGGGCGTAGAAATTGATACCCGTTATTTTTCTGGTCGAGAGTTTTGTAATGCGCTAATTGCAAAGGGTGTTTTAAGTAAGGAGACGCACGAAACTGTTATTCGTTTAGCACCACCCTTAATCATAAGCAAAGAGCAAATAGATTTTGCTTTAGTAGCTATTCGTGAAACACTGAAAGAGTTTGAGTTTCATTATCGAAAATCTGCTTGATTAAAGATGATAGACTGCGACTGAATTTCGAATTACTTCTATCAATTATAGGCCCAAGGAAGGGCCATAAGCTAATGCTAGAGTTGTGGTTCGGTCATCTGCAGGCTAACACAAGTGCAACGATTAAATGAAGTTTACTCTTCGCGTAGTTTTACTAACTTAGATAAACCGTTTCGGCTTTCCGTTTATCATCATTTCTATTCTGTCTAATTTGTTTAAATTTTCTCGCAAGTAATTTCCATTTACTTTCCTCAAGCATCGCATCAACTTTTGAACGGCCGGCTTTATATCCAGCTTCCATGGCTTGGCCTTTTGTTTTGAAATTAGGTCGAACAGTAAAGCACTGAGTTTTTTTACCATTATCGATGCAAAATGTGGCATAGAAGTCCCTTGGACTTTTTTCATGTACTGTTGGTACTACATGTCGATTTTTGTAGAAAGAAGCTTGTAACATCAGATCTATTATTATTGCTTATATGGTTGATTAGCAATGTTATTATATGATGCATAAATCCTATCTAATTATTTGGGGCAAATAAAGTGATAACTGAAGATCCTAAAGAAATATAAACGCTAGATGGCTTAGATAAGGGTATCTTAGAGAGAAGAGGTTGGCGTTTTGTTACTTATCACTAATCCCGTTGGGAATTGGCAAAAGCAGTTTAATAGTAATAAAAATACAATCGTAGAAATTTCAAAGAAATGAAAATAACATTCAGCGATAACAAAAGCAAAACACTACTTGTACAATTTAATAACGAACAGATAATTGGAATTCTTTAAATTGACTTTAACTAAACTTAGTCGGTAAAACGAATTTCATAACAAGGCACATATTGACTTCCCGCTATTTTCATCCGCTGCCGGGATTCAAACGACTGCAGCAGCGCGGCCAGGGGTTGCATCACCGCTTGTTCTCCTTGCAGCATAAAAGGGCCGTGGTCCTCCACGGCACGAATGCCTTGCTCTTTGACGTTGCCGGAGACAATCCCTGACAGGGCATTGCGAATATTGGCTGCCAATGAAAATTGTGCTTGGTTATTATGTAATTGCAGTGCGCCCATATTTTTATGCGTGCAATGGAAAGGCCGTTGAAACGCCGGTTCGATATTCAAGGTCCAGTTAAAGTAAAAGGCATCATTTTTTTCTTCTCGATAGGCCCGCACCTGCTTAATCCCTGCCTGAATGTCTTTTGCGACCGCAATCGGATTATCAATAATCACGTTGTAAAATTCTCGCGCAGTGTGCCCCAAGGTGCGTGCGATAAAAGCATCGATTTCATCAAAGTACTCTCGCGAGCTCTCCGGGCCCGTAAAAATTAACGGAAAAGGTATCCTTGCATTACTCGGATGCAATAACACACCCAGCGTATAAAAGATTTCCTCCGCCGTGCCCACACCTCCCGGGAACACAATCATGGCATGCCCAACGCGCACAAAGGCCTCCAGGCGTTTTTCTATATCTGGCAAAATTACAAGATTATTTACGATCGGGTTGGGGGGTTCTGCGGCAATGATCCCAGGTTCAGAAATTCCCAGATACTGAGAGGATTGTATACGCTGCTTGGCGTGCCCCACTGCCGCTCCCTTCATTGGGCCCTTCATGGCCCCCGGTCCACACCCGGTGCAGATATTCAATCCTCGAAGCCCCAATTGATACCCCACTTCCTTTGAATAGTCGTATTCTTTTCGTGTGACGGAATGACCTCCCCAACATACCACCAAGTTGGGCAGCGCCACCGATTGTAAGATGTCGGCATTACGCAGAATGTGAAATATCGCATCAGTAATCCCTTCAGAAGTGTCTAAATTTAATTTAGGATTATTATAGATTTCATCATCCACATAGATTACATCTCGTAATACTGCAAACAGGTGTTCACCGATGCCTTTAATGATTTGACCATCAACAAAGGCACTTGCCGGTGCATTAGTTAGATTGAGACTAATGCCTTTTTCTTCTTGAGCAATTGCGATATCAAACGTTTGATAGCGTTCCAATAACTCCCGACCATCATCCAGCGGGTTGCCGCAATTGAGGACTGCTAAAGAACAATTGCGAAATAATTCATATAGGCCTCCTTGGCTAGAATCTAAGAGCCTACTAACTTCAACCTTGGATAAGATATCCAATTGACCTTCAGGATAGACAATAGCATCGGTGACTGCGTGTTCCATTGCCAATAGTTTAACAGGTTAAATAGTGTGAAAACTATTTATAATAGTAGTATGCAATAAGATAATCTAAAATATTTTTTTGTTATACGGGTCTTAATCTAGCCTAAAATTACTATTTCCGTCTTAAAATTTTGGGCAACTTATAATAATATTTTTAAATAACATCAGATTGTAATTTTTATAAAAACTATATACGTTATGATATGAATATAATTACTATAACTACAAAACAAGGAGTCCATCATGGCAAATGAAGGTTACCATGAACCAATTAATGAACTTTCAAATGAAACGCGTGATATGCATCGTGCAATAATTTCGTTAATGGAAGAACTTGAAGCAATTGATTGGTACAATCAGCGTGTGGATGCCTGTAGTGATTCAGATCTAAAAGCTATTCTGGCACATAATAGAGATGAAGAAAAAGAACATGCATCAATGGTCTTAGAATGGATTAGACGCAAGGATCCAACATTTAATAAAGAACTAAAAGACTATTTATTCACCGATAAAACTATTGCACACAAATAAGTATTATTATTTGTTGTGAGGAGGTATCTTGATTTTTCGTCAATTATTTGAACCAAATTCCTCTACTTATACTTACTTAATCGCTTGTCAAGAGACAGGGATTGTTGCATTCATTGATCCCGTATTGGAAACTGTTAAGCGTGATCTTGACGTATTAAAAGAACTTGGTTTACACCTTACATATACGATTGATACCCATATCCATGCGGATCACTTGACCAGTGCGACTAAACTTAAAGCACTTATGCGCAGCCAAATTGTCTATCCAAAAGAAGCTGGATTGCCGTGTCAGGATTTGAGCGTAGAAGAAGGCAAAGTGTTTAGATTAGGTAATATCGAACTACACCCTTTATTTACACCGGGTCATACCGATCACCATTATGCTTATTTAATTGATAATGGGACGCAGAAAATGGTGTTCACGGGAGACGCCTTGCTGATCGAGGCCTGTGGGCGGACGGATTTTCAGTCAGGTGATGCAGCGACTCTTTATCAGAGTATTCAGAATAAATTATTTAACTTACCAAATGAAACATTGGTATATCCTGCTCATGATTACGATGGTCGATTCGTTAGCACAATTGCACAAGAAAAAATTCGTAACCCAAGATTAGGTAATGATAAATCTGAGCAAGAATTTATCAAAATTATGAATAACTTAGATTTGCCATATCCGCGTAAAATAGATTTTGCCGTCCCTGGTAATGAGGCATGCGGTATCTGCCCACCAAATGTGCCAGAAGAGTTACGCAGTCCCTGCGAAGTGCACGACCAGGGTTGAGCAATTCAGGATAGTATCAATATGGATTTGTTGTTTAAGCAAGATTATCGATGAATACCGAATTCATTGATTCCCAAACTAAACGAGCCTCCGTCTGTAATAACTAAATGTGATCTTTCTGCAGTTTTGTAGGCTAATTTCTCAATGTCCACACTATTTGGAATTATGTTTACTATATAGCCGCTTTCTGATAAATCAAAAACATGATATTCGTTTTTCAGGTGATTTTAGATACTGATTTTTAAACGCGTCTTAAATAAAGGAACATCCTTCTGTACGATCAATTACTCCCTTAGCAGCTACGATTTCGCCAACGAAGGTATGGCGAATATTTTCATCAAATAAACGTCGCGTAATGATATGTACTTTTCGCCAATTTAAACCCACATAATTTCTGTACTTTTATAAATACAATGTCAATCTGCAAGTACATCTGGTGTGAAGACTATATTATTTAGGATGATAACGGCCATAAATCCATCTTTGTTTAAAAATCTAATACTGCCAATTGAAGTTGTAAAATCTGAAGTAACTAAAGGTTGCAAGGGTAATTCTAGGTTATCAAAAACTTCTGCGGATTTATCCAATAAGAAAAATGTAATGCGAATCGGTGTTAGATCATTTACAAATTTCACTGGGTCATGGAGATCTCTACCAAAGAGCCAAGCATCTTCTATAATCGACGTATTGCCAATAGTATGATTATTTCTAATTAAAATTTTATTAAATCCAACATCTTTATTTTTAGAAATTAACTTAACGTTATTAATATTTAATCGAATATTGTCTATCGCTCTATATTCCGCTTCAGTTAATGATTCGGGCATAATATTTGCCGATTGACTTGCAAAAGTGATAGACCCATAAATTTCGTCACCAATGGATATTTCAGGTATAGGGCCAATTTTTTGGCTTACTTTTGCGGAGAAATTCCAGCTAATTAGCTGTGCGTAACATATTGAACTTGAGAGAAAAAGTATTAAATATATACAGAGAGTGACTATTCGCATAATGTATCTCTGATAGTCAATTCGATTGAAGGTGTTTAATTGTTACACATACAGGACTTTTTAGATAATGTAAACGGTAGCAGAAAATTATAGTTGTTCCGATAAATTATTTTGTTTGTTTTTGTGACTAATGCGAGATATGTTTTTCGCTTTTATTGCTTTTTCAGCTAATAGAACGATACTTTTAAGAATCGCCTCTCCATCACTGCTTTCTACCATTGCTGTAAGTATATAATTGCGCCATCGATTACCTTGAACAAATACCGAGTCCGAGTGCCATTTTCGCCAGGTACCCGATTTTCTATATAACTTCGCATCAGGTGCTAGTCGATCTAATGAATATACAAATTTATGATTAAGTGCTGGATCTGATAAATTCTGCAGCATCTGTTCTGAGCGACTGGGACTGACTAAGCGTTTTTCAGATAACAAATAATAAAAGCGACAAATCTGTGTGACGTTTGCGCCATGGGAGATGCCATTGAGAGGATCTGGATGGCGTGTGCCTTTTTTAGCATATCGTTTTCCTACCCACAAACCGCCTCCATGTCTTACATCATAAAATTCATATTTTGAGTTTTTCAGAACAGCATTGATTTTTCTCATTCCAATTCTATCAATCATTCTTGTTGCTGCATCGTTGCTGGAATGTCTAATCATGGCAGCAAGATCTTCATGGACTTCCCTATCTTCTTTAAGGCTGCCGTCTTCAAATGATTCATAAGCGGCTAGTAAAATGGCAATTTTTGGTAAACTTGCCGCATACATCATTTTGTTACCATTGATACGAGCAAAGCGAGGTTCCTTTCCATTTAGATCAACGATACCAATTGCTAGTTTTTTATTTATTACAAGTTCTTTTAACCTTGCATCACTATTTACTAAGTATTCAAGTTGTGATTGTAAATTTGGGTTGACTAAGTGATATAGAGGAGGCCAATCATTTTCAGCGTGTTGTGTCGTTGCATATGAGGCATTAACAATAAGAGCAAATAAAAATAAACTCAAGAGACATAAGTGTATGCCTCTATTTATTTTTATTTTCATACAATCTCCCTTAATATAGTTATTATTAACTAGCTAGGACATTTGTTTATTCTTATCGCTCCATTTGCGATGCTCGTAACTAAGAAATACAGCAACGATGACCCAAGCGATGACAAGGATAATATTGATTATAAAAAAGGTAAATAGTTTAAATTCAAATAGTCGCGTACCAAGTAATACTGTTAACGCCGCCAAACCGTCTCCAAAACGTACAAATAAGGTATCTACTGCAGGTTTTGCTTGGTATAGCATTTCTTTTGTCGTCGGCAGCCAAAGAATGTGACGAGCGGTATTATTAATCGAATAATTGCTTGAATTTTCGGCCACTTTCATTACTTTGATATTGCCTAAATATGGGGCGATTGCCATCGATATATAAGCAAATAATGAAATTATGGGTGTTAATAATATTAATGTACTAAATCCACCAAAGTGTAATAAACGCGATACGATGAAGGCTTGCAAAAATAAGCTAATAAGGTTCACCCAAAAATAAAGTGAACCATAAAATGCTGTAGTCGCATTTTTTAGTAAATTAGAAAATTCTTGCGGGTCTACGCCAGAGCTATTGAATTCTTCTTCTAGTGCGTTTTGTACCGCTGCAAATAATATATTGTCGCCACTGGTAAACACCCAATTAAAAAGTAAAACCATGAGTGCGGTTGCCGCTAAGTAGCGATAATTTTTCAATAGATTAAATGCGCCTTCATAATTAGGTGAAGCGGGTTGTGCCCAACGCTTTATAGTAAGATCTGAGGGATGTCCATTTGTGACACGGCGATCAGTCCAACGGCCAAGCATAATTGCTACTGCCAAAGGGACCAATGCGACTAACAATAGATCGAAGGCTTCAATTTGATTGATTCGTATTAGATGTTCACCTAGCCATGCACCGAATGCGCTTCCTGCTGATGCACCTACTGCAACTAATGGAAACAATCTCTTGCCGCGGTCTTCACCATAAATATCAGAAGCAAATGACCAAAATTGTGCTACTAGTGTTACACTAAATATGCCAACAAATAGATAAAAGATTATGCCTGCGAAGGGTACATTTTTAATTATGAAATCAGGTTGCAATAGCCAAAATAACAGCAATATTATGATAAAAAAAATGCCTACGCGTGTAATTAACTCTTTTCTTGTCCATATTGACGCAAGCTTTGCATAAATAGGTATTACTAGAAGTAGTAACAGGCTTTGCCCAAAAGCAGAATAGGCTTTAATTTCTAGCTTAGAGAGCCCTTCAATAGAAGAAATTGATAACCAGCCTTCTCGTAATGGCTTAATAAAATAATATGCCATTAAAATCAAAAAGATATTTGTAAGAAGTAATAGACTAGTAACTCCTTCCTCTGCCCGCACATTAGTGAAAACATTTAGAAATCGTTCTAAGGCTGATCGAGTCGTTTGATCAGTATTAGATGAGTTAGACATTGTGTCCTATTGCGTGGTAGTTATTTGAATATAATAAATTTTGTTATATATACTATCGCTTCTTAATATCTTCACTGTATACATATGGACTTAATTTTTTAAATAGACGTATCACTATCTTTGCATTTGCAACATGCCGTCACTCATTAAACAAACTAATAGAACAAAGAGTACTAAACAATGGTTATTAGTAATAATCATCACATTCTTTTTATTGAGCTCGACTATACATGCTAATCCGTTAGCTGCACCAGATAATAAAGTTGTTGCG
>JBFGJY010000063.1:0-14847 GCA_041576975.1 Gammaproteobacteria bacterium
AAAATTGCCAATAAATTAAATCTAAGTTTTTCAACTGACACCACAAAAGATGTTGAAATATCTAAAGACTTAATGTCCGAGCTTCAAAAATTTATATCAGCTGATTATGAACTTTATGAAAGACTAAAAAACGCATGACTATTGAAATTGAATTTATGCATCTGATTCATTATTCAATTGAGTTAAGCTTAAATGATCGTCCACGCCAGTGCATACTTACTTAAATCCAGCGTTGTATCCTTCTCGTCATTCACGAATGAGCCGTTTGATTTAAAAATACTACTGAAATTATATTTGTAAAAACCCGGATTTGTTGCCGTGACCTTTTTCAATAGCGTCGGAGACAAGAATACAAAATAATATTTTTTCTCAAAATTATTGGAATATAAGTGGTCATAATTTTATGAAGAAAGTACATCCAACATTTTTAGGAATTGGTGCACACAAGGCAGGAACGTCTTGGTTATATAAGCAACTTTGTAAACATCATGAAATTTGGATGCCACCAATAAAAGAATTACATTTCTTTGATCGATCTCTGCGCTATCCAAGCCCAAACAATTTAGCTACTTCGTCTCCAATCGCTAGAATTTTTGGATCCAAACCCTGGGAGAGACCAAATGTAATAGCTGGTTCTAGAAAATTAGCGAACTATATCAGGAAAGGTAATTTTCGTAACGCACTCTGGTGGGGCAAATATACCTTCGGCTATTACAATGAAGAATGGTATAGCAAGCTTTTTTCTCAGGCGGTGTCTTATAAAGTTTGTGGTGATATTACTCCGGCTTATTCGATGCTAGAAAAAGACGATGTAGCCAGAGTCAAAGCAGTCAATCCTGACATTAAAATCATCTTTATGATTCGCAATCCAATCGAACGAGCATGGTCCGCTATCCGTTCTATGGTGTATAGGGGCGTTTTAGATATTAGTTTGGATTCTGATCATGAAGTAATAATGGCATTAAAGGACCGAGGTCTAATTTTACGTGGAGATTATGAACGTACACTTGATAGCTATCTTAGCTACTTTAATTCTCAACAGATTCTGGTTTGTTTTTATGATGCAATACAGTGTGATCCAGTGGGACTTATGTCAGGGATTACAACATTTCTTGAGGTTTCCCCTTATATGGAGACTATTATTGATAATAAAACGCGCTTTAATGCTTCACCGACTCACAAAATGCCATGTAAGGTAAAGGAATATCTTACCGAAACTTATTCACCAATGACCAAATTTATTATAGAAAGATTTGGTAGTTATGCCACCATGTGGAATGTAGTCGAAAATGTCGATAACTTAAAATCGGGGTGTGCGAGTCTAACAAAACAACTACCGCCTGTAGTTCATCTATAGCACTCAGCACACATGTTTAGATAAATTTTTCATTCTAAAACAGAATACTTGCTTGCAATCTTACCCGGCGCGAGCACCTAATGTAACGCTGTGTCAAGTGTTTATATTTGTTACACTTTACGAAATGTTGTGAAAAAAATCGAATTGATAACATCAACATCCTGCTCGTACTACTAATAGCCTTAATTAATAAAAGAGAATTCATTGCCTGATATAACTATCATTTGTCTTGTTCGCCACGGCTATGCAACATGCGCGATGACTGTAGAGAACATCTATGCAAGCACCGATATTCCATTCAAACTTATATTCGCAGATATAGCATCTCCACCTTCAGTAAAGTCCTATTTAGAGGATCAGTCTTCTAGACGAAGTAACTTTATTCATTTACGGTTTGACGATTTTATATCTAGACAATCGGCCCGCCTTGAAGCGTTGAAATTAGTTGATTCCCAATTTGTTGTTTTCATAGATAACAACATGCTGTGTGAACCGGGTTGGCTTGAAAACATTTTAAGTGCGCAAAAGGAAACTAGTGCAGCGATTGTTTCACCCTTAATTTTAACTAGGGGTGGAGAAATTCATTTTAGTGCGGGCCTCGTGGTGCGTGAGGATATGGGACGATTTTGGAAAAAGCCACGGGTTAAGCGCCCTCATCATCAACCTGGAATACCCAGATTAAGCAATATAGATGAGGTTCAACCAACGCGCATAGATATAGATTTCGCAGAGAGCCATTGTAGCCTTATACAGACTGAGTGCTTACATTTACCGGGTGTGTTCGTTGAAGAGATGCACAATGCACAAACAGTCGCATACGCTTCCTATTGCCTAAAGTTTAACCACGGTAAACGTTTGGTACTCGAACCGTCATCAGTAGTTTCCATTGTTCCAATAGGATTTGGTTACGACCTTCCGTGGGTCTGCTCATGTTACATGGATTTGAAACTGCTCAAAGGCTCATATCGTAGATTCGAAGCATTGATTGGGAAAGGACCCGGCACCGACGTCAACAAAGCCCTGGAATGGCATGCAAAACACTTCAAATATCTCTTACTTTCTATGCTTGAAGGCAATCGACTCTACAGAAACGACAATCTTAATGTTACAGAAGTACCCGAAATCATCAGGTCCTATGATAACGAGTTACCAAATGACACCAATTTGAGAATAAATAATACAATTCTTCCATATGTTGAATCTAATTATCCCAAGTTACTCGAACTGATACACCCATGGCTCGGTGAGCGTCCTCCCCGAGTATCTGTATTTCAAAAATATCTCACTTGAGCAGTTTGAATGGACTTCTTAGCCCAATTTAATAACTTTGACTGTTACATTTATACGCTCTCGCCCAAAATCACTGCTTAAGCTGCGGTGGAATTCCAATATATTCAGAATCAGTAACTTGAACACGACCAAATTGGTCAATATGCTGTTTGAGCCTATGGTACTCTTTCATAAAGCTTTTTCCATGGACTGAGTCTAGATCCCCTCCCACACGCGAAAGTTTCTCTGCAACTCTTTGTGAAAGAGTTGCATCCCATTTGAAATGATGAATCTCGATTTTTTCAGGATACGCTCGTGAGCTTTCATGGGAGATTTCATAGTTTTTCTTTTCTGAATATCCGTAATCCACAGCATGGGCTCCTCCATCTGAAAACGATATCTTTGCCTTTGCTACACATATTTTGTGGTCCCATCCGCCCATGATGTCAACTGTACAATATGCAGTAAATGGGAATTGCTCCCATAGAGATGGGCTTGCTTGTATTTCCCTCAATTCCCCTCCAGGCGCGAGGCGATCTACAAGACGGCCGCGAACGAAATCAAAACTTGCGTCTTCGCACTCATTTAATACTTTTTTCAGTTGTTTCGGATAAACCTGAAATTCGTCGAGGTCTGTATAAAGAACCCAATCCTTAGGAGAACAATATTTTTCTACAATGCGCTTGCAGCGAGTCATTTTTATTCGTGCAGAATATACTGGTATTTCTTCAACCGGTGTAATACCTCGACTACTCAAAATCTGACGAAAGGCTGCATTTCGAGTATCACCCCGAGGTGTGTGGAGAATAATTAGAAACCGGTCCACCCCAAGAGACGTGTAATAATCAAGAAAGTGAACCAGTATTGTTGTGCCAGACTTGACGCCAATACATGATACTACGCTTACGTCCGTCAAATTAAATCAACCTCTGTGATTTCGTCTTAATGAAAACTAAACTCACTCCAGATTTCTCTTTGGGCTCAAAATGAATAATTAGCATCAATTTCTACAGAAGTTAACTGAATGGCACACTCTTCGTGAGCTATTTTTATAGTTTCGCACAAATAAGCGGTATCATGTTTATCATGAATCAATCAGTTAGATGACTAAAAAATACCAAACTCAAAAAATGGCTAGCGAAGAAACTACATCTACACATCAAAAACCTCGAAGTAGGGGTGCAGCACTAATAAAGACAAATGCTCAAGTTCGCTCTGAAATGGCACGTATATACCGTTCATTTAATGCTGGTGATATGACTATGGAGGAAATGAATAAGCGAATTGCAGTGTTAGATAAAATTCGGCTTACTTGGGCTGAGCCCACAATGCCTAAAAAAAATGAAAATAAGGACAAAGAGGAGAAGTTAACAATTCGTGAGAAGTTGATTCTAAATCGTATTAAGAGAGGTTTAGATAAGCGTATTTATCATCTTCTACAAGAATTTGTGAAGGTTCATGTTGCTAATGCAAATCGAACTTAAATCCAGTTTGAATTCATCAAAATTTGGCGCCCATTTAGCTCCCCACTGGTACTCTGGGTGCCACAAATGATCACTTTTCAACACTTGACTACACATTGTAAATCTTGATAATTCATGTAGTTAAGTGTGTCTTGTAGAGCTGACATGAGCATTAGATGGGTCTTGAAAACCGTTGACTCGAAAGGGTCCGGGGGTTCGAATCCCTCCCTCTCCGCCATAAAAGTATATATATTATTGATTTACAAGTAATATCATAATCAATTTAATTTCTATATACGTTCCTATATACGATTTACTCGCAATTTAGAGCTATATTGCTGTTATTTGAGCTGTTGACTGCTTATGCTCGATAGCGGTTATTTGAGTATTGAGCAGTCAGTTATTCCCAAGTGCCTCAGAATTTCTTCTTAACTAATCAACATGAATGGTAAAGAATAATAACTGCTTACTTTGTGAGTATTACTAAATTGATGCCCCCACTATGTTTGGTTAGATAGTCCAGAAACATTTAAACAAACCCCTTGTCTCAATTTTCGCTGTCAAACTCACATGGAAGTTAAGTTATAGACATGACTGTACGCTGCTGCCGGTATTTTATCGGGGGAGGAAGCACCATCTCTCTATTTGCTGGCGGCGGCGTTCATACTAGTATCCTTAATATGCAGCTACTTTTAGCGCATAGCGGTTATTCATAATTATTTTTTTTTAATCTCATTTGAATTTAAAAATTCTCGAATACCCCCGGGGGCCTAATAGGGATTTGATACAGTTTCTGTACTTTCTCTCCCACACCAAACAGGATTTGAAATATTAAGAAAAAAGAGGGCTTCAAAAACAACTTATCGAATGTCTGCTTTCGGCCATAAGCGGTCATTACAATTAGTTTTAAGACTTAGAGGGCACTATAAGAATAGGTGTGTTACTCAAGCGTAAAGTGTTTTCAGCCGTGCTACCTAACAACAGTCTTTTTATCCCAGTTCTCCCTCGTGTGCCCATGATTATTAAATCCGCACCCCAATCACTTGCTATGGTTACAATTTCCTTGCTTGGCTTTCCTTCTGGTAAAAATCGTTCGAATTTACAGTCATTAAATTGTTTGGCAATACCATTAATATTTTTATCAGCCTCAATCTTTAGTTTAGCAATTTGCTCCTGAGGAAGTCTTCCAGATTTGCCTTCTTTATTTACTTTCGCGGTATCAATTACAAAGACTACAGCGATACTAGCACCAAGCTGAGAAGATAAATTCATACCATGTTCAGCGACTTTCATAGAATGTTCACTACCGTCAACTGCAATTAATACTTTCTGATATGGCATTTTTAAATTTAGAAACTAGTCAAATTTTGAGGATGCTTATAACTAATAATATAACTTTGGGTCGAAAGCGGTCATTTTGAATGTTTTATTTTGTGATTCCAACCTGATGTCTCCTTTCGGCCAATAGCGGTCATTCACTAAATATATAATTGGTAGCTAAAACCTGGATAAAGAAGCAAGGTTTCTTCTACCACTCTATTAACTAAGACTCGTTAAAGGAGCTAGTTCTATACAATCATATTGCTAGTTGACTAGCTACAATGGCAAAATTTGTACTACCTATCATGTTTGAAATTACATTTAAAAGAAGTCTTATTATATATTATTATGTTTGGTCACATGGAGGAAAATTGTAAGCTATACAGTGGGATGTAGCTAATCCTGTATAAAATCAGTTTGTAGTGAACACAAACCTTCACTTGTGTAAGTTTTATTCTTATTATCAACAATCGCAATCACGCGCTATGTCGCTATGCAAAGCTACCTTCATAATATTTATCTCAAACATTACATAGGATCGTTTGCACGATGTCATGACTAACTTTGATATGAGCGAATGCGTATCATGAAAAAACTTGGTCTTATCTTCCCGAATCAACTATTTGAATCTCATCCAATTTTAATAGAGGGCTTAGACAAAGTTTTGTTAATTGAAGACTCACTATTCTTTGGTGACAGCCAGTACCCGTGTACTTTTCATAAACAAAAACTTGCTTACCATCGTGCGGCCCTAAAACACTATGAGAACTATTTAAAAGATCGAGGTGTGTCTGTTCAGTATATCTCTTACAAAAAAGATAAAATTGTACTTTTGGAATCGCTGAAAAAATATAAATTTAAACATGAGACCGCGCTGATTACGCTGGATCCAGTCGATTACACTTTGCAAAAGAGAATTTCAAGCTATAGCAAAAAACTGGGATACACATTAATTTTTAAAAACAATCCAATTTTCATCAACACCCTGCAAGACAATAAGGCCTGGCAAAAAAATAAAAAACGTTGGTTAATGTCCGACTTTTATCAGTATCAAAGAAAACGTTTAGAGATATTGGTAGATAACGGGAAACCGATGGGTGGCAAATGGAGCTTTGATGCAGACAATCGTAAGAAAATGCCGAAACAAGAAGTGGGTCATATTCCAAAACTACCCACACTTAGAAAAACAGCATTCAACGAGTCATGTGTGAGAGCAGTACACCGACAATTTAAAAATAATCCTGGCACACTTGAAAAAATTCTATACCCAACGACGTTTGTTCAAGCCAAGCGTTGGTTCAATCATTTTTTACAGCATCGGCTTGCAAAATTTGGGGCCTATGAAGATGCCATTGTAGGGGATCAACACTGGCTCTATCATTCTGTACTTTCCCCCATGCTTAACACAGGACTGCTCACGCCCCAATATGTCATCGATACAACATTGGTGTATGCCGATAAACATGAAATACCACTGAATAGTCTCGAGGGTTTTATTCGACAAATTATAGGTTGGCGTGAATTCATGCGGCTAACGTATATGGAATTAGGCGTGAAAATAAGGAACAAAAATCATTGGCACCATCCACGCAGCATACCTTCCGCCTTTTATACTGCAACTACCGATGTCGAGCCAGTAGATATTACGATTCGTAAAGTACTTGAAACAGGCTATTGTCATCACATCGAGCGCTTGATGGTATTGGGCGGATTTATGTTTCTATGCGAAATTGATCCGAATGATATCTACAAATGGTTCATGGAACTGTTTATTGATAGTTACGACTGGGTGATGGTTCCAAATGTATATGCCATGAGTCAGCATGCTGATGGCGGACTGATTACCTCGAAACCCTATTTCTCGGGTTCAAATTATATTTTGAAAATGAGCCACTTTGAGAAAGGGTCATGGTGTGAAATTTGGGATGCCTTATTTTGGCGGTGGATTTTAAAAAATAAAAAGAAATTACAAACAAATCCACGTTGGACCATGATATGCAAACAGACTGAAAAAATGGACCGTGCAAAACAAAGGCAATATATGCGCATCGCAGAAAATTATTTAGCGTCCTTGATCTAAATCGATCATTTGATGTGCAACGGATTAAATTCTGTGTAGCGAACCGGCTTCTTAGTAGGCCAAAAATTCACAAAGAGTAAATAGAAAGAATAGTCCATACGACGCGAAATTAGTCTACGGAAACTCTTAGTTTATCTACATTTTCGTGGTCTAAAGCATCTACCTCGCAGGCGCACGCATATGCACTGTCCCTCGCATACTTTGTATTGTACAGAGCATGTGCATTACACGCCTAGATTTATATCTATTCCTTTGTGTACCTCGTATTTACAAACTGATAGGTTTCATCCAATTATTATCAGTAAAATCGTTTGTGCGTAAGGAGCTAAGCGATTCAAATTATTCGTACTTATATATAACCTGTACAAAGAGGTAAATTACTGTTGTGGCCTGCCTTCGTTGCACTAATAAGTGTCCCAATTATGGTGGCCTTTTTAATGTACTTTATTCACAAGTTAATAATTAAAAAATATAAATCAAGAATACAAAACTAACTTCTGAGACTGTTGAACCGACTATAGTCAGAATTACAAGTGTTACAACACATAGTTATAAAAATTATATATTTTGAATACCTGTTATATCGAATCGTGAATAATTATCTTTAGATGCCTAATGAATAAAACAAATGTTATTGTTGGTGGCAGTAGTGGTATTGGATTAGCCTGTGTCAAGCTACTAGCAAACGAGGGTGATCATGTGATTTCATTTTCACGCTCAGAAATTAATGTCATTGATCTACCTAACGTAGAGCATTTCACAGTTGATGTATGCGATGTAGATACAGATTTATCCTTTTTACCTGACAGAATCGACTCACTTGTATATTGTCCAGGTACAATCAACCTCAAGCCATTTAATAGTCTTTCCATAAGCGAGTTCAAAGAAGATTATGAGATCAACGTATTAGGATTAGTACGTGTGCTGCAATCTTGCATAAATAAATTAAAAAGTTCCAATAGCTCAAGCGTGGTAATGTTTAGTACCGTGGCAGTTTCTCAGGGGATGAGCTATCACAGTTCCATTGCATCCGCTAAAGGTGCAATTGAAGGTTTAACACGTTCACTTGCAGCAGAATATGCAAGTGCGGGCATTCGATTCAATGCGATTGCACCTTCTTTAGTTAATACTCCCCTTGCAAAACAGTTTACGCAATCGAGCGTTAAGCTTGAAGCGATCTCTAAACGTCACCCATTAAATAGAATTGGTAACCCAGATGAAATTGCAGCGTTAGTAAAATACTTGGTGAGTGATGCTTCAACTTGGATGACAGGACAAATCATAGGGTTAGATGGAGGTCTATCGTCCATTAAAGCGATGAATTAAAAGCAGTTCATTTCTGTAACTCGTGATTTGAGGTACATTGATCGAGTACGTAGGAATGATGAGCCCGGGGATATTTCAATCCTAGAGCTTAGCTTAGATATAGGAAACACATCTGACCAAGATAATTTTGTAGACAACAGCAGCTATAATATCCGCGCCTATTGGGACGTTATAGCTTATTACCAAAATGTAGAGAAAAACTATATGAGGAAAAATTAGACATAGCGATGTAACTCGCAAATATATTAAACGTCGAAACCATCAAATAAACTATCAAAGCTAGTATAATAATGATTAAAACTTTTAATCAATTAACGAATACCGATATTTCTCCAGATGTGTACAAAACAATAACATTTATGCAATGACTCCCCGAAACACAGACTGCAATTACTCGATTAAGTGATAATGCATCTCTAGTTCAATATAATTTATTAAATAAAAATATGGGACACAATCAATGACACAGCACTTTCACACAGTTGTAATTGGGGGTGGATGTTTAGGATGTGCCTCAGCGATATCAGTGCAAAGAAGGATTAACAAGTCTTCGAAAACTTCCAAAGAGCGTGTGTGTCTTATTGAGAAGTCCGTAATTGGCTCAGGGCTGACAGCACGACATTCAGGAATTGTGCGCGCAGCCAATGCTGTTTCAAAAGCAGCATATTTAGCCAAAGAAGCAACTAGCCACTGGAAAGATTTAGACTCCGTTTGGGGGGTCTCTGCCAAGTACCAAACTTGCGGCGCGTTGTGGATTGCTCCAGATTTAGGTGGTGGCAGAAACACTAAATGGGACGAACTGGCGAAGTCCATGACTGAACTGGATATCGAATTTAACAAAGTTAGTCGAAATCAGGCACAAGAGATCTGCACAGATAGTGTGATTTTGCATGATGATGAGATGTATTTCTTCGAGCCAAATGCAATGCAGTTTGATCCTGCTATCGTCCGATATACCCTATATGAGGCTCTGCATGCAAATGATGTTGAAGTTGCAGAAAGAACAGCTGTCAAAGGATTTGAAACAAACAATAATAATGAGATCAAAACCGTGATCACTACGAAGGGTACTATTACCTGCGATTACGTAGTTAACGCAGCAAGTGCCTGGAGTCCCTCAATTTTTGCGTGCCTTGGCATTCGCATACCCGTTAGTGTCGAACCTGTGCATGTTGTGAATTGGTTGACGAGTAAACGCGAGATCGGTGACTCTATGCCCATCATTGCTGACTACGTCAACCTCGCATACTTTAGATTATGGCGCGACAGTGAAATTCATATGCATCAGCCACGCAGACGAAGTGTTCGCGAAACAGCAAGAGCTTTCGCTGAGAGCACTCTTAATGTTACGGGAGCCGATTTTATCAATGACCCGACCCAACAAGGTTTAGGCTATTCACAAATTCGAGTCTATGAAGATATCGCAAAAAAACGCTTCAAGGATGTTGACAGCGGAGTTTACGGCTCAGGCTTCCGCTCATATTTCGATATTACACCTGATCTCAAATTCATTCTCGGCCTAGACCATAGAGTAAGAAACCTCATTCACTGCTTAGGAGCCGGTCAAGCGTTTAAATACACGCCAGTCTTTGGTGAAATTGTGGCAGATTGCATCACAGGAGGCGACAAGTACTACCATGATATCGCCGAATTCAGTATAGCTCGCTTTGATGAGCAGTATATGAAAGATTTTTGGCAAAAAGTTTCAGGAAAAGAGCACAGTTTGGAAGCCGAGGCGGCTTCCTTGTAAAAATTGCAAATCTTGATTACCTAACCCCGTAAAACAAATTTTTTGTATCGGATAGGCACTTCTTAATGACAATTAATCTTGGTATCGATTTGGAAACTAGTGTATTGATGCAATCGTTTAAATGACTAAGCGAACGGATATTCATACAGAGTCATACGAAACGGAAGCTTATCTGCGTGAGCTTCCTGATATGCGAATGCGATGACTTGGTTGAATAATAATTCACATCTAGTTCAATATATGTACTCTAAAAAACTAAAAATATTGTTGCACTTATATCAGAAACATACTGGGTATTAGTGCTATATAAAATGTTAACTGCCTTTTAGTAATCTAGTTGAAATACGCTTTGATAGTATTAATAAAATTGAATATAAACGGATATTGCAAATTTGATTAAAGACATCGTTCTTCATTGGTTTAGACAGGATTTACGAACTTTAGATAACCCAGCCCTCTGTATGGCGGCTTCACAGGGTGTCGTTCTTCCCATTTATATTTTTGATAATACAAATACAGGTGAATATCAGATGGGGAGTGCGAGTCGTTGGTGGTTGCATCATTCCTTACATGCATTAAACAATACACTCGACGGCAAACTTTCAGTATATATTGGTGATCCTAAGGACATTATCATTGATATTGTTCAACATTTAGATGTAAAGACTATCTAT
Organism: Gammaproteobacteria bacterium; assembly: GCA_041576975.1. Lineage (GTDB taxonomy): Bacteria > Pseudomonadota > Gammaproteobacteria > UBA4575 > UBA4575 > JBFGJY01. Next base: position 11,240 of record JBFGJY010000063.1, read on the forward strand.
TGGAATCGTTGTTATGAACCTTGGCAGACCGCACGTGATAAGCAAATTAGGCAAAAGCTGAAAAACTACGGTACTAGAGTACATAGCTTTAATGGTTCATTACTTTGGGAACCATGGGACATCTTAAAAAAAGATGGTACACCATATAAAGTCTTTACATCTTTCTATCGTAATGGCTGTTTGAATTCCGTAACACCGCGCAAGCCACTATCAAAACCAAAAAACTTGAGATTGCAAAGTGATCCCACTAATAGCAAAACAATTGATAACTTAAATTTATTACCGAGCATCCGTTGGGATACGAAAATGGAGCAACATTGGAAGATCGGCGAACAAGGTGCAAAGAAAAATCTACAACAATTTCTTCGATCAGGGCTAGAGGGTTACAAACAAGGACGCAATTTTCCAAACAAAAAACATGTATCTCGCCTATCACCACACCTTCATTTTGGTGAAATTTCTCCAAATCAAGTTTGGCATGCTGCAAATTCAAAACATGCCAGTAAAGATACAGAGCATTTTCTAAGTGAGCTAGGTTGGCGAGAGTTTTCTTACAATCTTTTGTACCATTTCCCAAAGTTACCCAGTAAAAATTTTCAACCTAAATTTAATCACTTCCCCTGGAAAACAAACAAACGATTACTGCAACGATGGCAGACTGGTCAAACGGGTTTTCCATTTATCGACGCGGGCATGCGTGAATTGTGGCAAACAGGTTATATGCATAATCGAGTACGTATGGTGGTTGGTTCTTTTCTCGTAAAAAATTTGTTACTTCACTGGCATCATGGGGAAAAATGGTTTTGGGATTGTCTTGTGGATGCAGATCTTGCGAATAATAGTGCCAGCTGGCAATGGGTAGCAGGTTCGGGTGCGGATGCTGCACCCTATTTTCGCATCTTTAATCCTGTGCTACAAAGTAAAAAATTTGATCCCGAAGCACTCTACATACGCAAATGGGTACCTGAATTAAAGAAGTTAAAATCAAATTTAATTCATGCCCCTTGGGAAGCAAATAAGTCTGAATTAAAAGATTTAGGAATCGTACTTGGTAAAACCTATCCGAAGCCGATTATTGATCTTAAAGCCAGTCGCACTTCCGCATTAGATGCCTACAACAAGATTAGATAACGATCAAATCAGTTATGTACCAGACCTTCAACTCGCATCAAGTGCGACAACGCCTCCTCTAACATTGAACGTGCTTGAGCCGTAGTAGCATGCAAGTAAGAATGCAACGCTGCATCCTCAGCAATTTCGCTCTCACATTCAGCGCTATAAACTTCAAAAGCAACTAAATTTCTGACCAAATCTGAAATATGTTTTGTTCATTAACTTCGTGGCTGTATTTTATGTCTTTAGCACTCATTTTCTGTTTAATTTATCGTCTTAACTTTGCTAATAACATAATTAGACCACGCATTCATTAACCTTTGCCTTTTTCTAAATAAATCACCACGCTGATAAGCTGCTTCCGTTTTATCTTTCAATGTGTGGGCAAGGGCAGCTTCAGCCACTTCTCTTGGATACGATGTCATTTCTGCGCACCAATCTCTGAAAGTGCTTCTAAAACCATGCACTGTTAAATTAGGATATTCTTCTTGCAGTAATATTCTGATTGATGAATCACTAATGGATCTGCCAGATATACCCCCTTCAAATACTAGTTTATTAGGGGATAGCTTTTTAACTCGCTTTAAAATTGAAATGGCTTCTTTTGATAACGGTACTCGATGAGGCCGATCTGCCTTCATTCGTTCAGCTGGAATATTCCATTCTTTCGTTTTCAGATTAATTTCTTTCCATGCGGCATTTCTTGATTCACTGACTCGCGTAGCAGTAAGAATGATAAAAGCTAAGGCTAGTGCGGCGATAAAATCATGCTTTTTCAGCTTCGTATAACATTTTGGCAATTCTGTATAGGGCATTGCAACAAAATGCTTTACTTTCTGTACTTTTGAGCGTTTTGGCAGGAGTTTGTCTAGATGTCCTCTCCAACGAGCAGGGTTTTCACCAGTACGGTATCTGCGTGCGGTAGCCCAATCCAGAATATTCTCGATACGCTGCCGTACTCGTGTAGCTGTTTCAGTCTTCTCATACCAAATGGGTTCCAGTACTTTCAAGACTAAAGCTACATCTATATTTTGAATAGATATATTTCCCATAACAGGGTAGGCGTAGGCTTCTAATGTATTACGCCATTGGGACTCATGTTTCCTGTTTTTCCAACCCGCTTTGTGTGCCTCAATGTAGGAAAGTGCACAATCTTTAAAAGTCTTGCTCTTGGCTTGCTTTAATGCGGTTTCAGCATTTTTTGCTCTTTTGTATTGAATGGGATCAATACCATCTTTCCTTAGCTCTCTGCATTCCTTGGCATATTCCCGCGCTTTAGCCAAGTCAATGGTGTCAAATGAGCCAAGTCCATATCGATGCTCTTTTCCATGTAGTACATAGCGAAACACCCAAGACTTAGATCCGGATGGACTAATTTGTAGGTATAGGCCGCCTCCATCGGCATACCAGCCACTTTTTTTTAACTTTTAGACCTTGGGCACTTAAATGTTCAATCGTCTTTGGCATGCCTATATACGTTCCTATATACGTTTTATTTGCTTCTAAGCCATTCTGTGGCCCACAGACAGGATTTCTAGTGTATTAAATAATATTACCTTGTCCAAAATTTCATATCAAAATCCAAATTGCGCCTGAATCCTGAAATAGGTCTGTCCGTCTTCGTCGCTTGAGAGCCACCCTAGGCTTTCCGACGGCTCCACGATCGTGTCATTGATTGTGCTGAACAAGTGTCCCACTTCAGCAGAAAACTTCCAGCGGTTGGTCCAGAGGAAAGGGAAGTAACTGACTCCGCCAGTGATGGAGTTGAACGTCTCGAAGTTGCCCGGTTGGTCACCGGGTGAAACTAGGTTGTACTGGCCGTAGACCTGCACATGTTCTGAAAGGAAGTAACCGGCCTGTGCCAGCAGTCCATAATTGCTAAACGAGTCCGCGGCGACCGGGTCGCGCCAGGTCCATGATCCCGCAATCATAGCCTGGTAGCCGTCCCCGTTTAAGCTGACATCGGTATGCAGTTGCGCGCTTCTGTCGAACGTCGAGCCGTCCTCCTGAACCTGATACCCGCCAGCGAGTCCCAGCAGGACGCCCCTTGGACGACCGCGACGGCCTACAACGTCGTCCCACATCGACCAGTCGCGACCCACAATCTGATTTTCCCAGCGTCCCGTTACCGCTACGCGCGTCGTTTCGTTATTGGGGAAGTCCTTCTTGCCGCCATACGCTGAGTTGTTCACGCTGAGCCAGGAGCGCGTGCGCTCCCCCTGGTAGTACGCTTGAACCCCCATGGCGCTCCTGAGGGCAAACGTGAAGTCGTTGGGCGAGAATTCGGTCGTTAGCAAATCCTGCGGAAACATCCAGTCCTCGCGTGACATCGCGATGAACTGCCTGCCGCCCCGCACGTTCCACTTCTCTCCGATGTTGTACTGCAGGTAAGTGACAAGCAGACTGAAGTCGCCCTCGTCGTCGATGTTGACCCGAAAATGGTAATCAAACTTAGGCGTGTAGTGCCCCTCGAAGAAGATGCGAGTACGGTTTAG
>JBFGJY010000064.1:0-14376 GCA_041576975.1 Gammaproteobacteria bacterium
ATCATGAGTTCGATTAAGGTAAAACCTTGTTGTACTTTTTTCATGGGAATCTCCTATCCTCATTTAAAAATTTAAATTGAACGTTAAAAACCCAGCATCCTTGCTGATAGAGTCTTCAACGACTCCAACTCCGGAAAAACTGGCGATCGCTACCAAACCATTAGCGCGATCTTACCTTATTGATATACAGAGATCATGCCAAGATACACTAAGTGTGATAACTCTCTAAAAAACAGTATGTTCTACCAAAGACCATATGTGCTGTGGGGCCAGATTGACGGTATTTTGTGACAACTGGTTGGTATACATGTTCAAGAGTGACAAAAACTGTCAGTTTTTTTAACTTTACTCAAGTTCAAGCTTTTGTAAACGATAGCGCAGCTGGCGAAAGGTAATTCCCAAAAGCTTGGCTGCAGCGGTCTTATTCCAGCGAGTTTTTTCTAGCGCCGCGATAATGGCCTTGCGTTCTTTTTGAATTAGGTAATCCTCAAGTTGATCAACTGAAAGAGTAATGGAGGATTCGTTTGGATCCGGCTGATCAGATTGTGAAGGCGCCTTAGATTCAGGTAGATCTATGTCTTGTGCCGTAATTTGATTTCCATCGCATAGGGTTGCAGCACGTTCCAGAATATTCTCAAGTTCACGAATATTTCCGGGGAAGGAATACATTTGAAATTTATCAAGGGCGTCCTTGGAAATGCTGTAAGTGGTAGCGCCATTCTGTTCCGATATTTTTGTGAGCATAAATTCTGCCAGAATGGGTAAATCACTCATTCGCTCACGTAGTGGCGGAATGTTTAATTCAATTACATTAATTCGGTAATATAAATCTTGGCGAAAGCTGCCTGTCTCGACTTCTTTAGCAAGGTCTTTGTGAGTGGCACTGAGTAGGCGAATATCCACGGGTATTTCTTTTTGTCCACCAATTGGTTTAATGGCTTTTTCTTGTATCGCACGTAAAAGTTTTACTTGCATGTGAATTGGCAACTCGGCAATTTCATCTAAGAACAAAGTGCCGCCGTTTGCAGCTTGAAACAAACCCTCTTTATCACTGACAGCGCCAGTAAAACTGCCTTTGATATGACCAAAGAACTCACTTTCCATTAGTTCTGTTGGAATGGCACCACAGTTCACCGGCACAAAATTGGCTGAGGTTCTTGGACCCAGTTCATGTATTTGTTTGGCGACTAATTCTTTGCCAACACCAGACTCACCTCTTAAGTAAACCGGCGCTTGACTGCGAGCTAATTTTTCAATCTTTTCACGCAACACCTGCATAGCTTCAGATTCACCCAATAGTTTTTGTTGTTGAGTAGAGCTGGGTTGATGGAGAGGCGTATTGGCAACTTTTAACGCGCTGTCGACAAGACCACGAAGTATTTTTAAATCTATTGGCTTGGATACAAAATCAAATGCACCTGCTTTAAGGGCTTTAATCGCAGCTTCCATACTGCCAAACGCAGTAATTACAGCGACCGGGATTTGTGGGTGTTGTGCCTGTATGTGTTCTACTAATTCAATGCCGGTACCATCCGGTAATTTCATATCCGTGAGACATAAGTCAAACTGTTCTTTATCAAGTAATGATTTTGCTTCGCGCACATTAGCGGCTGCATAGGAATCTAAATTCATGCGACTCAGAGTGATTTCTAGTAATTCACGAATATCGGGCTCATCATCAACGACTAAAACATTTTTCAAGATTCCGACTCTCCAAAATGAACTGGGGAAGAAAATTCTATTCTGAAACAGTTTCCACCTTTCGGTGAGTTAATATAACGCAAATCCCCACCATTGTTCTTGCACAACTCACGTGAAAGGTACAGTCCTAGGCCAGTACCTGTATCACTGGTAGTAAAAAAGGGCTCAAATAACTGGGGTTGATACTTTTGTTTTATACTGGGCCCAAAATCGATCACATCTAAATGAGGTGATTTATCCGTGTTGTTGATATCTGCTGATAATTGCACTTTGGTTTCTGCACCATTCACCACAGCATATTTTTTTGCATTTTTGCATAAATTCCATAGCACTTGATGCAGATGGTTGGGGTCCATGGAAACGCATCCATCTTGTGGCGAGACGTGCATCGAAATCCACTCTTTTGGAAGGTCATTGGTGCGAGTGAATTCTTCAGTAAACTTAGTCAACCACAAACGCAGCTCTATTTTTTCAGGCTTGGCTGTATCTCTACGTGATAAACGTAATACATTATTAATAATTGTATTTAACCGTAGCGATTGGTCCTGAATAATCGTAGCTAAACGCTTGTCGGCTAAATTTAAATCAGCCGACTCATCCAATAATTGCGCGGCATGACTAATTGCACCAAGTGGGTTTCTAATTTCATGAGCTATACTGGCTGTGAGACGTCCTAGAGAGGCTAATTTGGTTTCTTGCACTTGGCGCTCTACATCCGTGTTATCACTCAGATAGATCACTGAGCCTCTATCGTGTTTTCTAGAGCCTACCGGGGTAATGCGGACTTGTAAGTCAGCTGCATTAGGTCGATTGAGCCTATTAAGGTGATTTCTAAATGCAGGATTCCCACTGGCTTTACGCCAGGATTTATATAAGTCATGTAAAGGTACAGATACATTCAATAATTTGGTACGTTCACCAATCTCGGGTTTATCGAGCAATATCCAGGCCGCATGGTTAATCATTCGTATGGTGCCATCATCATCGACTACGATAATACCGGCATCCATTCTGTTTACGAGATGCTCATTAAGTTTGGCCAGATTTGCCAGATCGACTCCACGTTTTTCCGCCAGCTCTGCACTTTCCGTTGCACGTCTAGCCATGGTGATGGCTAATAGTGCGGTAGCAAATAGCGCTGCACCCAAAAGTCCCGCTTGGGTATAGGCGGTTTTCTCAAACATTGTATGCAGGCTTGCATATATTTCATGCAACAGGATTGAGAGTGTCGCGAGTGCAGCAAATAATAGCGCTGATTTTCCAGGAAGTAATAAACTGCCTCCAGCAACCACCGCTATCATCAATGTGCCAAAGCCACTGGTGACACCGCCATATAGATGCATAAACAAGGTTATTGCTGCGATGTCTACTAGTATGGTCAGGAAAACTTGTGGCTTATATGGGATCCATTTAAAGTAAGTGCAGATGAGTGCGATGATCGAAAACAAAATATAGATCCCACTGACCCACTGCAGTATGAAAGGGTTTTGAGAAACAAGAAAATTAACTTTAGTTGCGAAAAGACTCAGTCCTAAAAATATGGCAGATACCACCAAGCGATAGAGGCTAAATAATCGTAATGCCGGCCACTGTTGTGTCGTTGTGCCTATTAAAAAACCACTCATTGTCGGTATAAAAATATTAGTCTGGAAAAATCAGATAATAGATCTGAAGTGATGCAGCATACCTTAGTTCAATTCGCGCATAGGGTAGGATTCGTCAGTATAATGCAGCAACTCACCCTATAATTCATATCATGCATATCCACGAACACCAAGCCAAGGCAATTTTAAAGCGTAATGGGATCCCTATTTTATCTTCGCACCTAGTCAAAGTGGGAGATGATATTAATTCAATTTGTGAATCCATTGTAAAGCAGCCCTGGATCGCCAAGGCGCAAGTACATGCCGGTGGACGTGGGAAAGCTGGAGGGATAGTTCGGATCGATAATCCAAATGAACTTGTTTCAGTTGTAACCAAAATGCTAGGTACAAGTCTTATAACGAACCAAACCGGTGAAACTGGGTTGCCCATTAATGCGGTTTTACTAGAAGAAGTTACAGACATTAAACGCGAGATATATCTCGCCTTGCTTGTAGATCGCGGTTCCAAACAAATAGCAATTATTGCATCTGCAGAAGGAGGTGTTGATATTGAGCAAGTGTCTCAGCAAACTCCGGAGAAAATCATTACACATTTTATTCACCCCGCTGCCGGATTGCAGCCAAACCAAATTAGGAATATTGGCTATGCCTTGGAGTTAGAAAAAAATCAACATAGCCAACTTCAGGAAATTTTATTTAACTTGCACAACTTATTTATCTCCAATGATTGTAGCTTAGTTGAAATCAATCCAATAATTGTCGATGGCAGTGGTAACCTTGTTGCATTGGATGCAAAAATTAATCTTGATGACAATGCGTTATACCGTCATCAAGATATTCAAATACTTCGTGACGTCTCGCAAGAAAATATCTCAGAAGCCAAAGCCAAAGAATTGGGGCTAAATTATGTCAAGCTTGATGGCAATATAGGGTGCATAGTAAACGGTGCAGGTTTAGCAATGGCAACGATGGACATTGTTAAGCATCATGGGGGTGAGCCGGCAAATTTTTTAGATGTTGGTGGAGGCACTACTCAGAGAAAAGTTGCAGAAGCTTTCAAGCTTGTTTTAAGCGATAACAACGTTAAATCTATTTTTGTAAATATATTTGGAGGAATCGTACGTTGTGATTTGATTGCGCAAGGCATCCTTGATGCGATACAAGAGATTGCATTGCAAATTCCTGCAATCGTTTTACTGCAAGGAACTAATGCAACGCAGGGCAAGAAGTTACTAGAAAATCAATCTTCCAAGATCATTTCAGCTAATACTCTAACGGAAGGTGCACAACAAGCGATTAAACTAACCAATATATAGAGCCAAAAGAGATTTAATAAATAAAAAAAAATCAATGAGTATTCTAATTAATAAAAACACGAAAGTGTTGTGCCAAGGTATTACCGGTAACCAGGGTACTTTCCATACCGAACAAGCCATCCGCTACGGCACACAAATGGTCGCGGGGGTTACGCCCGGCCGCGGGGGCACCACGCATTTAAACCTACCTGTGTATAACACGATTGATCAGGCATTAGCCCAACATGAGATTGATGCAAGCGTAATTTATGCACCAGCCGCATTTGCTGCCGATGCAATACTAGAGTCGGTATATGCTGGAATTAAACTCATTGTTTGTATAACTGAAGGCGTTCCGGTGCTGGACATGGTAAAGGTCAATGCAGTAATGAATGACTCAGAATCAATATTAGTGGGGCCCAACTGTCCGGGTGTAATTACCCCTGGTGAGTGCAAAATCGGAATCATGCCGGGAGACATTCATCGTTCGGGTAACATCGGCATTGTTTCTCGTTCGGGCACCTTGTCGTATGTAGCCGTCAACCAAACTATGCAGCATGGATTGGGCCAGACAACTTGCGTTGGAATTGGTGGGGATCCAATTCATGGCTTGGACTTCATAGATTGCTTAAAATTATTTGAGGAAGATAATGCAACACGCGGCATCATCATGGTCGGTGAAATTGGCGGTACCGCAGAGGAAGAAGCAGCTGAATTTATCCAAGAAAAGGTAACAAAACCTGTGGTGGCTTATATAGCCGGTGTGACGGCTCCACCTGGTAAACGGATGGGTCACGCGGGTGCGATCATTAGTGGGGGTAAAGGTACTGCGGAGCAAAAATATCAAGCATTAGAAAATGCTGGAGTGGCAACCGTTCGCACTCCTGCAGCTATCGGTGAACAAATAGCGAGTCTTATTAATGCTTAAATCCTCCACGAATAAACCAATATTTGAATGAAAGACACTTTAGATATTGCTCTTGCACAACTTAATTTTTTGGTAGGAGATATTGAGGGTAATACAGAGCTAATTATAAAAAATGCAGAATACGCACGAGATCATTTACATGCAGACCTTGCTGTATTCTCTGAATTATCGCTTACAGGATATCCCTTAGAAGACCTACTTTTTCGTCCTACAATTTTGCAGCAAGTCAATCAATCTATCGAGAAAATAAAAAAAGAAATACATGGCATTTATATTTTACTTGGTGCTCCTACTAAAGAAAGCGAACAGCTTTTTAATTCGGCATTATTAATACATAATTCAAAAGTCATCGCTACCTATCATAAGCATTATTTACCTAATTATGAGGTATTTGATGAAAAGCGTTATTTTCAAAAAGGCCATGATGCCTGTGTTGTAAATATTCAGGATGTCAAAGTTGGTTTTACCATTTGTGAAGACATTTGGTTTTCAGATCCATTACAAAAGAGTGTCGATGCTGGTGCAGAGCTTGTTATTAATATCAATGCCAGTCCATTTCGAATTGATAGAACTGCAGAACGAATTCAGGTATTAAAAACACGAATAGCAGAACAAAAAATTCCCATCATTTATTTAAACCAAGTAGGTGGGCAAGATGAGCTTGTTTTCGATGGCGAGTCATTGTGTCTAAACAAAAAAAGTGAGCTATGTTTACAAGCGCCTGCTTTTGAAAAAGGAATTTACACTATTAATTATTCAAAAGACCAAAGTGATTTAATAATAAGTAATTGTTTACACACACCATTGCCGAGGGTTGCATCAATTTATCAAGCCATATCGCTAGGTGTAAGAGACTACGTGTTAAAAAATCGCTTTGCAGGAGTAGTATTGGGCTTATCGGGGGGCATAGATTCTGCATTAACTCTCGCAATTGCGGTAGATGTTTTAGGCGCAGATCGTGTGCACGCAATCATGATGCCTTTTCGTTACACCACGGACATGAGTATTGAAGATGCAAGGCAAATGGCTAATAACTTGGGTGTTAAATTTGATGAAGTCTCGATTGAAGCTGCCTATACAGCAATAACAGCAAGTCTTGCGCCAATCTTTTCCGGTTATCTTCAGGATGTGACCGAGGAAAATATACAAGCACGTATCCGTGGTTTATTTCTGATGGCAGTATCTAACAAAACAGGCAAAATGCTGTTATCAACGGGTAATAAAAGTGAAATGTCTGTTGGCTATGCGACCTTATATGGAGACATGGCGGGGGGTTTTGCACCTTTAAAAGACGTATCCAAGACATTGGTATACGAGCTTGCCAAATACAGAAATGAATTAAGCCATATAATCCCTGAGCGAGTAATTACACGTGCGCCTTCTGCAGAGTTAGCCCCTGATCAAGTCGATGCAGATAGCTTGCCTCCTTATGATATTTTAGACCCGATTTTGGAAAATTTTATTGAGCAAGATTTAACAATCGATCAAATTGTAGCAAATGGCTTTGATAGATCAGTTGTACAGCGTGTGGTGAACATGGTGTTGCAAAATGAGTACAAAAGACGCCAGGCACCACCTGGAGTAAAAATTACCCGCCGAGCTTTTGGTAAAGATCGCCGCTATCCAATTACTTCGGGCTATAGTTAATTTTTATTATTTTACCAAAGTTTAATTGCATTCTTTTTTATCTAGATAAAATAAATATTCGGCAATAGATCTGAAAACTGATTTTTTACAGACAACATTATCGATATATAAGTCTTCTTCATCAAAATTTTCATGAAACACACGATTTGTATCTTGTGCTAAGTCATTCATTTCTAATTTTTCATAGGCTTTTTCTAACATTGCAATAGCCTGTGGCATGACAGACGCACCTTGGTAGTTTTCCATGATGTATCTAGTGCGATTTGCAGATGCAACATATGCTCCACGTCGCATATAAAAATTAGCAACTTTTAGCTCATATTCTGCAAGTTCATTGCGTAAATAAACCATTCGTAGTTTGGCGTCCTCTGCATATTCACTATCAGGAAATTTATCAATTAGCGTGCCAAACACTTCAAAAGATTCACGCAGAGGTGTTGGATCATTTTTTGATGGGTCGCGTGGTATAATTATATGAATAAAACTTTTACCGCTATCAAATGCAATCAAGCCTTTCAAGTAATAAGCATAGTCAAGACTAGGGTGTTGAGGATTTAATTTGATAAAACGATTTATGCTGCTGAGAGCACGATCAGTATCACTTTGTTTGTAGTAAGCATATGCAAGCTCTAGTTGGGCTTGCTGTGCGTAACGACCAAATGGATAGCGTCCTTCTAATACTTCAAATTTTTCAACAGCTTCATTTATGTCTAGCTTTCGCAATGAGATATGGGCTTCCTGATAAAGTGTCTCTGCTGTTTCACCTTCGGCAATTTCGGGATCTTTATCTTTATCATCTTTTCCAAACAGTCCAAAAACCGAGCAGCCCGAGATGCAAATTAAAAAAACAATGATAAATATAGGGCGCAAAATAGATGCAGAAAAATTAAACATGTAGTCTTTTATTTAAACATGAAGTATAACCATTTTTAGCCTAAATCCGTAACAGCATGAGCGACAAAGAACAATTGTTTAGTGTGATCCCTAGTAATTTTAGGGGATCTCGATTGGACAGTGCGTTAGCTCAGTTGTTTCCTGATTTCTCGCGGGCAAGACTGCAGAAATGGATTAGAAGTGGGGATATATCCGTGGACGGAAAGATTTTGCGCCCCAAAGACATTGTATCAGGTGGTGAAAAAGTAAAATTGCAAGTTGAATTAATCGATGAAGTACATTTGGAACCGCAAGAAATTGAACTAGATATCGTCTATGAGGATGATTCGATTCTAGTCATTAACAAATCTGCTGGATTAGTCGTGCATCCTGGGGCAGGGAATCCTTCAGGCACCTTGGCCAATTCCCTACTTTATTACGAACCCAGTCTGCAGGCTATACCAAGAGCAGGAATAGTGCATCGTCTTGATAAAGATACCAGTGGGTTAATGGTAATTGCTAAAAATCTACAAAGTCATAACAATTTGGTAGAACAATTACAGCAAAGAACTGTCAGCAGAAAATACATTGCTTTAGTGCAAGGTGAAATTGTTGCAGGTGGTACTGTTGATGCTGCGATTGGTAGACATCCAGTCGATCGCAAACGAATGGCAGTGACCTCTTCTGGTAAACCTGCAACTACTCATTATCGTATACGTCAACGTTTTAGTGGCTGCACATTACTTGATATTCAACTTGAAACAGGTAGAACCCATCAAATACGCGTGCATATGGCGCATTTAAAATTTCCGCTTGTTGGGGATCCTATATATGGTCGAAAAATTAAAACAATCAAAAATTCAAATGCTGCTAAATTGTCAGGATTTCCTCGCCAGGCTTTACATGCTGCAAACTTAGCGTTAAATCATCCAGATGATGAGCGAAGGTGTGAATGGTCTGTACCATTACCTGATGACTTTCAACAGTTACTCAGCTCTATTGAGTAGTTAAATGTGTTAAGTTTATGCGTCATTTTGATTGGATAACACCGGATTGGCCTGCACCAGAAAATATAAGCTGTGTCTCTACCTCACGTAATGGTGGTGTCAGTCAAGGTAAATATTTGAGCCTTAACCTAGGTGCGGATGTTGGTGATGATGCACAGTTTGTTAAAACAAACCGCAAGCTTTTAATAGACGAGTTACAACTACCAAAGAATCCAGTTTGGCTAGAGCAACAACACGGTAAGCAAATTATCAAATTAACAGCTTCAAATAGAATCAATATTCAAGCAGATGCAGCATATACCACAGAACACGGGATAGTATGTGCAGTGCTGACTGCAGATTGTTTGCCTGTATTGTTTTGTGATCATCAAGCGGGTTGTGTCGCGGTAGCCCATGCTGGTTGGCGTGGATTACTCAATGGTGTACTAGAAAACACTTTGGAAACATTACCCATAGTAGAAAAACAGCTTATTTGTTGGTTGGGTCCAGCGATTGGGCCGAGTAAATTTGAAGTAGGTAAAGAGATGCGACAGAAATTTGTATCTAAAGATCAGAGGCATGAGAAAGCGTTTCAATCGGCGCACACAGGAAAATACCTAGCCGATATCTATCAACTGGCAAAAAATATATTGACCACCCATGGAGTGGAAGCCATATTTGGAGGAGGGTACTGCACTTATACTGAAGAAGAGCGTTTTTTCTCTTACAGGCGAGATGGAACAACTGGACGTATGGCAACAATGATCTGGAAAAAATCCTAATTCAAATATCATCACTGTGCTTGAATTAAGCCTGATCTGCCCCCATTTCTTAGTATTAAGTAAGTAAATTGTATTCTGGAGTCCGCATATGCGAATGGATAAATTAACCACAAAATTTCAGCTTGCCCTGCAAGAGGCGCAGTCTTTAGCAGTTGGCCGCGATCACCAATTTATCGAGCCGATTCACCTTATGTCTGCAATGCTTGCACAAGAGAACAGTGCGGTATATGCATTGCTGCAACGTGCGGGCGCCGATACGAATTTAATTAAGCAGCGTTGTAATCAAGCCATACAAAGTCTGCCTACTGTATCGGGGACTGCGGGTGAAGTTCATATTTCTAACTCACTAGGTAATTTATTAAATATCACGGATAAATTTGCTCAACAACAAGGCGATGAATTTATTGCATCTGAATTATTTGCATTAGCTGCGCTAGAAGATAAAGGTGAGTTAGGAAAAATTTTAAAGGAGGCTGGTGCAAACAAGGCTGCGCTGACTTCTGCATTAAATGCAATGCGTGCAGGTGAAAACGTAAGTGATCCTAATGCTGAAGACACGCGCCAAGCATTGAGCAAATACACCATCGACTTAACCGAACGAGCTCTGCAAGGAAAACTGGATCCAGTTATTGGTCGAGATGATGAAATACGTCGGGCCATACAAGTGTTACAAAGGCGTACCAAAAATAATCCCGTATTAATTGGGGAGCCAGGTGTGGGTAAAACCGCTATTGTTGAAGGACTTGCGCAACGAATTGTGAATGGTGAAGTACCTGAAGGAATTAAAAACAAAAAACTTTTATCTCTTGATTTAAGCGCACTGATTGCGGGTGCAAAGTTTCGTGGTGAATTTGAAGAACGCCTCAAAGCAGTTTTAAAGGAACTCTCTAGACAAGAAGGTCAGATAATTTTATTCATTGACGAGCTCCACACTATGGTAGGTGCAGGTAAAGCAGAAGGTGCGATGGATGCTGGTAATATGCTAAAGCCAGCCCTTGCTCGTGGCGAATTACATTGTGTGGGTGCGACGACACTAGATGAGTATCGACAATATATTGAAAAAGATGCCGCACTTGAACGTCGCTTTCAAAAAATCATCGTTGATGAACCCAGTGTTGAAGACACAATTGCCATCTTGCGTGGACTTAAGGAACGTTATGAAGTGCATCATGGAGTAGATATTACTGATCCTGCGATCGTCAGTGCGGCAACTCTTTCGCATCGGTATATTTCGGATCGTCAATTACCAGACAAGGCAATTGATCTCATTGATGAGGCCGCATCACGAATTCGTATGGAAATTGATTCCAAACCCGAATCCATGGATAAGCTTGATCGTAAATTAATTCAACTCAAAATTGAAAGAGAGGCCTTGAAGAAAGAATCCGACGAGGCATCGAAGAAACACCGAACCGAATTAGAGACGGAGATACAAAAGCTAGAAAAGGAATATGCAGATCTCGAAGAAATTTGGCGGTCAGAAAAGGCAACATTACAAGGCTCTAAAGAGCTCAAAGAGGCACTTGAGCAAGCGCGTATCGAACTTGATGCCGCTCACCGTGCAGGTGACTTAACAAAAATGTCAGAACTGCAATATGGGCGTATACCAGAATTAGAAAAGCAATTACAGCAGGCTAGCGATGTCAACAAAAAAGGGCACCAATTGCTGCGCAATAAAGTCACCGATGTGGAAGTAGCAGAGATCGTGTCGCATTGGACAGGTATTCCAGTAACAAAAATGTTAGCTGGTGAACGTGAAAAGCTCTTACAAATGGAGGAGGCATTGCGCAAACGAGTTGTCGGTCAAAATGAAGCTGTACAAGTAGTGTCTGATGCTATACGAAGGGCAAGAGCTGGAATTTCTGATCCGAGAAGACCAAATGGCTCTTTTTTATTTCTTGGACCCACCGGAGTTGGCAAAACCGAGCTCACAAAAGCATTAACTGAGTTTTTGTTTGATAGCGATGATGCATTAATTCGTGTGGACATGTCAGAGTTTATGGAAAAACACTCTGTTGCTCGCTTAATTGGGGCACCACCGGGATATGTGGGCTATGAAGAAGGAGGTTATTTAACTGAAGCGGTACGCCGTAGACCTTACAGTGTGGTATTAATGGATGAAATTGAGAAAGCGCATTCTGATGTATTTAATATTTTACTCCAAGTACTTGATGATGGCCGTTTAACTGATGGCCATGGCCGAACTGTAGATTTTAAAAATACGGTAGTCATCATGACATCAAACCTCGGTAGTGATGTCATCCAAGAACTTGCGGGTACTGAAAATTATGAAAAAATGAAATCTGCAGTGATGGAAATTGTAAGCGCGCGGTTTAGGCCTGAATTTATTAACCGTATTGATGATGTAATTGTGTTTCATCCGTTGGCAAAAGAACACATTCGTGCCATTACTGAAATTCAATTGAATCTGTTGCAAAACAGACTTTTGGATAGAGATATCAAGCTTGAATATTCAGAAGCTGCAATGACTAGGCTTTCTGAAGCAGGATTTGACCCAGTATATGGTGCGCGTCCATTAAAGCGGGTGATACAAGATATGGTTGAAAATCCACTTGCTCAATCACTGTTAGCAGGGAAGATTCATCCTGGTCAAGTGATTCAGGTAGATTTGCAAGGAGACAAACTAAGTTTTGTTAGTATTGATTCTATTGCTGCCTAAATGATCGAATAACCATAATGGGGCGACTTGTAGTCACCCCATTTATTGCTTATTAATTGAAACACAATGTATTAGTGTCTACGATTAAATCGCTGCCCTTTGTGATCTAGACGACGATCGACACGATTGCCCTTACGATCCAAACGATGGTCAATACGATCACCTTTACGATCCAATCTATAATCAACATGGTCACCTTTGCGGTCTAATCGATTATTAGCAATATCGCCTTTTTTTTCCAAGCGGTCGGCGAGACCATCTTTACCCGCTTCGCGAGCACGATCTGCTTTGTTATCAAACCGATTTTCGATACGGTCACCTTTACGATCCAATCTATAATCAACATGGTCGCCTTTACGATCTAGTCTATAGTCGACACGGTCACCCTTTCGGTCTAGACGATGATCAATACGGTCGCCTTTGCGATCTAAATAATCTTCGACTTTGTCACCTTTATCAGCACTTGCGATAGTAGCGCTGCATGCTAGTACGATAGTGACAAGAAACAACATTGGTTTGTTTATATTCCTCATTTTCATACTCCAATTTCGTTATTCACTCTGTAATAAACGTATGGAGTTAAGTTTGGTTGACAGCCACAATTGCGTAACATAAGTGACTGAATTGAAGAAAGTTAATTATCGGCTAGCGCCCAGCTTATTTGCGTTCTACCTTAGATGATTTTAACAGTAAGTAATCTAAAGCGCTGGAGTGCAGAATTCTTTTTAAAGCTGCAAATAGATAAGTAGGAAAGGTCACAAAATATCTTGGCTTGGGTTTTGTGCTTTCAAGTGCATGAATAATTTTTTTAATACTGCTTCTGACCCTTGAGTAAATGGAACAACTGGCCCATCTACACTTAATTTTTTTTCTGCAGCTTGATATTAAGCTTGGAAGCGACTGTTTTTTCTTTCGGTGTTTTTTTTAAGCATTTGTAAGCTGTTTTGACGAAAGCGACTTGTGATAGGTCCCGGCTCAATTATTGATACATATATGTTTGTATCAGATAATTCTAAACGCAAGGTATCGGTAATGCCTTCTAACGCAAATTTTGATGCAATGTATGCGCCGCGCGATGGCATTGTTACTAATCCTAATACCGAGCTAATTTGCACAATTCTTCCATATCCCTGTTCATGCATAACTGGGATTACTGTATTTGTGAGTTCGATCAAGCCAAATAAATTAGTCTCAAATTGCTCTTGTAAAGCCTAACATGAAAGATCTTCTACTGCACCAGGTTGTCCATAGCCTGCATTATTAATTAATGCAAATAAATTACCACCGGTTTCATGTAATACCATTTCAACTGCTCGTTGAATATGATTTGAGTTGCTTACATCTAGTTGTAAGCAACGTAGCCCTTGTTGTGTAAGTAACTCGACATCGTTTTGTTTTCTCGCGGATGCAAATACTTGGTAGCCGCGTTTTTGTAAAGCATGTGCGGTATGTAATCCAATACCTGAAGAATAGCCAGTTATTAAAATAGGCTTTGTCTGCATAAGATCTGAATCATTTTTAAAAATAATAATTTAACTTAGCACAACGCGTGCAACATATAAGAAGCGCAGTTTTGTGCAAAAGATATATTTTTAAACAATAAAAAAAAGCCGGACTTCTGTTAAAAGCCCGGCTTTGTGTGATGCTTAATTAGATCTTAAAGCAATTAAATCTTAAAGATCAAAATCATCGTCATTGTTGGTTGCGGTGCACGGGCGCGCTGCGATTTGGTTATCTTTCGCATATTGCTCAGCCCCCGCATCGATGATGGCTTGCGACAACGGCACGTCGCCTTCAATCCAATCCGATACGATGTTCCACTGACGCTTACCGGCATCCCATTGCTGGAACTTGGCCAGGTGACCGCCCACGTGGTCCAG
>JBFGJY010000065.1:0-14087 GCA_041576975.1 Gammaproteobacteria bacterium
GCATTTTTAAGTTAAGCGGTTGAAACTGAATAATTGCTATCACGCGAAATCTCTAAAATAAACCCAGATGGTTGAAAAATTTGATCCCACAAAGCAACCGCTTCCTGATGTAATAAGTTCTCTGCAATCAACGGATGAGCGTGCCTGGTTTGAAAATGAACTTATTAAACATCGGCAGCAATTAAAAGACCTGCCAAATGCAGCAAGTAATTTCGAACGTGCACAAATTGAGCTTGAAATTGCAGAGACATTAATAGGATTAAATCGGCTGAATGAAGCTTGGGAAAGTGCACGCCCACTCGTAGAACTTTTTATTGCAGAAAAAAAATTTGAACATGCAGTTCGAGCTTGTCGTGTGTTATATCAAGCCGATCAAGAATTATCGATCGCTGCACTTGGACAGGGTTGTTGGCTTGCGGTTACTTATCCCATCGATCCAAACTTAACAGTGGAAATGTTGCATAACATTGTGGATGAAACCCCAGAGCAATCCGATGGTGCTGCCGTGGCGGCGATGGCGGCACACTATATTGCAGACATGCGTGCAAAAGAGCAGCATGAAAATCTGACTTTTCTCACCATGCAAATACTTACCAAAGTCGCCAAACGTCATCGCAATATCGAAGATGAAGAGTCGATAAAAATATGGATTGAAATTCTTGAGCTTAATGACACAGATAAATTATTTGCGCGATTATCGAAAATTCTCGACGTGATGACGGCTGATCACTGGTGGTTTGATAAGGGCCAATTACGCGCGCAATTACCTCTTAATTGAGGAAAAAGATAACTTCATGGTGAAATATTTTTCAGCATTTATGTGTTCTGAGCAATATCAAAATTAATAAAGAACAAAAAACGCCGCGATTGCGGCGTTTTTTATTTAGTAAGTTTGGTGTAAACATCTAGTTATACTTATTTGCATATTCTTCATAGGAGCCATGGAAGCCCTTGTGTTCATTAGTTTGAAAAGGATCATTTTCAGTTTTTGACATTGGGGTTTGTTGTCCTTTGCTATTTCGCAACGATTTACCTTCAGCTTTTGCAAGGTATTCTTCCATACTCATCGAAGTGGCCTCACTTGAATCTTTGGGGGGCTGTTCACTAGCTGCGACTTGTTTTGATTTTCCACCACTTAGATAATCTTCAATCGAACCTGAAAATCCTTGGTGCTCTTTAGCTGCAGCGATAAGTTCCGTGTTTCGTTGAGAACTTATCTGTGTGGAATAGTCCTCACGTGAATCTGAATATTCTAGATTCCTTACAGCGGAGCTGCCAACCGAATGGCGGCTAGTCTTTTTACTTTCAAGTGAGGCGGGCATTGATTCTGAAGTATTTGTACTCGATGGCTTGCTGTAGTTAGTCGCTGTACTAGCGTTAGTGTCTTGGCTAGTCATAGTTTGGGTTTCTTGTGCCAATCTTCTACGGTCATCGATGTAAAATGCAGCGAGTATCGCAAAGATCACGACACCGACTAAAGGCCATAGATATTTTTCATGTAATGCGGCCATGGTAGTACCCTCGTTATGGTTTAAATCCAGATGAACATTTATAAATTACTGTTCGAAATTGTAAATCATCTTTGCACATGGGATCGATGTGTTTGTTGTAAGAAGTGATGCACTTACAGATTATTGAATAAAGCCTATGCGTCATATCATACATATAGACATGGATGCCTTTTATGCAGCGGTGGAGCAAAGAGACTTTCCACAATACCGTAACAAGCCCGTGGTTGTAGGTGGGGATCCCGCTAGCCGTGGGGTTGTAGCTACGTGTAGCTATGAAGCGCGTAAATTTAGCATTCATTCAGCAATGCCTTGTGCTCAAGCACAGCGCTTATGTCCACAAGCCATCTTTGTGCGGCCACGATTTCATGTATACCGCCAAATCTCTCAACAAATTCGTGACATTATGTATAGCTACACGGACTTAGTAGAGCCTTTATCATTGGATGAGGCCTATTTAGATGTAACACAATGCAAACGAACTCTAGGCTCGCCAACCTTAATTGCAAAAGCAATAAAAAAAGACATTCTAGAGGAAACAGGACTAACTGCATCGGCAGGTATTTCCTATAACAAATTTCTGGCCAAAATAGCTTCTGATTTGGACAAACCAGATGGGCTCACCTTGATTACACAAAAACAAGGGCCTGACTTTGTTAAGCAATTACCGATTGGAAAATTCTATGGGATCGGTCCCGCAACGGAAGAAAAAATGCAGCGTCTAGGGATATATACCGGCGATGATTTACTAGCTTGGAGCTTAGATGAGCTCAAACCCATTTTTGGAAAAGCCAGTCACTATTACTATGATGCTGCTCGCGGCATGGATGATCGAGAAGTGGAAAGTCAGCGCGAGCGTAAATCCATCGGTTCTGAAAAAACCTTTAGTGAAGACCTTACTGATCCTAAAGAGATGCTGAAAAAATTACAGCAATTTGCCAACGAAGTGTGGCAAGAAATGCAAGTAAAAGAAGTTACCGCGAGAACGGTTACTGTAAAAGTTAAATTCGATGATTTTGTACAAGTCACACGTGCTAAAACAATTAGTAGCGATATAGGTGAGTTGCAAGATATCACCATGCACCTCCAAGATTTACTTTACAAGGCGGGAATAGAAGGTAGGCGCGTGCGTTTATTAGGGGTTACAGTTTCTAATTTAGCTGGGTTTGGTCGCTCAAAAGAGGAACAACAACTATCTCTTCTGTGAGAGTTAACGAAAGAGCGGATGCAAGCATATAAATGCTGCCCTATTTGTGGTTCAAAGGACCTCAAATCTTTAGCTTTTTTGGCCACATAAATTCCCTATTTTTTATACTATTATCAGCAGTTTTAGCTCAGCGCATCTAAGTTGTAGAGCGTCAGGCCTTGTAGTAATGTCTACTTAAAAGGAAGTGGCATAATAAAAGTGCTACATCATTTACTGTACTCACCTGATTGGCGGAGGAGTTAGTCATGCAGACCGATAAAATGAAAGCACCTGAAGGGCATTCCATACATCATGTTACTTGCCCGCATGATTGTCCCGATTCATGTTCGATGCTGGTTACACGGGATGACAGTACAGGTAAAGCTGTGCGCGTACAGGGTGATCCTACACATCCAATTACGCGTGGCTACTTATGCAATAAGGTGAACCATTATCTTGATTTGGTCTATAACGAGAACCGTGTGCTATATCCGCATAAACGCGTTGGACCCAAAGGTCCAGGTGCAAAATTCGAGCGCATTACTTGGGACGAAGCACTCGACACCATCACCGACAATTTTAAAAGCATAATCAAGGAATATGGCAGTGAAGCCGTACAGCCCTATTCGTATTCAGGAACCATGGGCATGGTGGGGTACTGGACCATGGATTATCGCTTCTGGAACAAGATGCAGGCAGCTGGACTGATTCAATCCATTTGTATATATGCAGCGATGTGGGCCGGGTTACACACCTACGGTTTGGCGCATCCCAATATGTCTGTACATGAAGCTGCTGAGGAAGCCGATCTCATGATTTTGTGGGGCGCTAATTTAGTGAGTACCGGTGTGCATGCCATCCCATTTATACGTGAAGCCAAAGAACGTGGCATGAAACTGATTGTCATTGATCCACGTGTAACGCGTACTACGATGATGGCGGATTGGCATATTCAACCAAGGCCGGGTACTGATGCTGCACTTGCGCTGGGTATGATGAAAGTCATTGTGGATAAAGGTCTTCACGATCTTGATTTTCTAAAAGAACAAACCAATGGTTGGGAGGCGTTGCTTGAAACCAAGCTTCCTGACTACCCATTAGATAAAGTGGAAAAAATTACCGGAGTCCCGGCTGCAGAAATTGAAAAATTGGCATTGGAATATGCTTCTACTAAGAAATCATTTATTCGTGCGAATTATGGTCTGAATCGTCATCAAAATGCCGGTCAAATGTGTCGTGCCATTTTGATTCTTCCATGTATTACGGGTGCGTGGCGTGAACCATGTGGAGGTGCTTGCTTTGGTAATTTAGAAGAGATGTGGTTTCGCTGTATGTCGTCGGATAAATTACATCGCCCTGATCTTGGTACACGAAAGCGTGCTATTAACATGGTGCAAATTGGTCGAGCATTAGCTGATGATATCGATGCCGATGGCAATAAGATGGATCCGCCGATCAAGAGTATCTTTATTTACAACTCGGACCCTGCAAATTGTGCACCCAATACAAACAATGTGCGCAAAGGATTAATGCGCGATGATCTCTTTGTTGCCGTA
The DNA here is from genome assembly GCA_041576975.1 of Gammaproteobacteria bacterium. GTDB lineage: Bacteria > Pseudomonadota > Gammaproteobacteria > UBA4575 > UBA4575 > JBFGJY01. The sequence goes on from JBFGJY010000065.1 coordinate 4,251, forward strand.
CATGAAACCTTTTGGACCGATACTTGCCAGTATGCCGACATCGTCATACCTGCAGATACACAGTTGGAACGTATGGATATGGTGGCCACCTATGGCAACTGGTACTTCACTATGAACAAGCCCGTAATCGAGCCCCTAGGGGAAAGCGTCAGAAATTCCGAGCTGTTTCGCATGTTAGCGAAGAAGATGGGTTACGTCGAAGAGGGGGATAATGCCTTTACTCAAACTGATGAGGAAATTATTCGTGACGTCTTGTGTGATGAAGGTGAAAATAATCTGTTAATGGAGGGTATTAAATACGAAGATTTTGAAAATATAGGTTTTGTACGTGCTAATACCGGCACTGAACGAAGAAATTTCTTAAAGAATGGTTGGCCCACACCTTCTGAGAAAATTGACATTTGGTGTGAAGCATTAAAAGAAGAAGGTGTGGATCCATTGCCTTCCTACGTCCCCGAAATTGAAGGACAAGAAGATCCAAAACGTAAAGAATACCCTTTGCAAATATTAAGTAGTGCAACGCATTACTTTATTGGTGATTCGTTTCAGTCTGTGCCGCGCCTGCAAGCCATGATGTCTAGGCCAACGATAGAGCTGAATCCAGAAGATGCTAAAGCTCGCGGTTTAGAAGATGGTGACTTATGTCGTTTATATAACGATCGTGGTGAAACCTATGCCTATGCAGTCATAATCGATGGTTTGTTACCAGGTGTTTGTTCAACGCAAAAACAATTTAAAGGAAGCAATACACCTAGTGGTGTAAATGTAAATGCTCTGAACTCCGAAATGCTGACGGATTTTGGAACCAGTCCTACATTTTACTCTGTGCTCTGTGAAGTTGAAAAGGCGAGTGATGAGATGCGCAAAAAGGCGTTATTAAAAGAGTGGGGAGGCAAACAAGGCTACATTAAGATGTGGCGCGAAGACCCTCTCAATCAAGGGATCGAGGCAACCGATGATGAAATTTTAGCTTATGCTGAAAAACAAAACCCGGGAATTTTTAGTTAATTAGATACCAACCAGGGATATAGTTAAAAGAGGAGTACATAAAAACATGGCAACGGCACAAAAAAACTTTCATGATCCATTTGATCATTACATAAGAAAGCTACCAGAGCCTAATCGTGATATTCAGACTACACGTGTAACAGTAAATAGCGGCGTGATCACGAATGTAGAAAACTTAACTTATGATACATATAAGGTTGTCATTACATGTAGTGATGATGCACCGCAAATAATGTTCAAGGCTGGGCAATACGCAACTATAAAAGTTCCTGGATGTAGAAAGCCACGCTCTTATTCTTTTGCGAAAGCACCAGAAAATGAAAATCCAAATGAACATACATTTTTTATTCGTTTGGTGCATGGCGGCAAGCTCTCCAGCTGGATAGCAGGAGAAAATCGTGAAGGTGAGCATGTAATAATTTCCGGGCCACTCGGCAAATTTGGCATGGATCCAAGCAGCAAAACGATGGTCTGCATCGCAGGTGGTAGCGGGATGAGCGGGATTAATGCGATAGTGGAACATGCTTGTAATTTACAGGTTGAAAGAGATTGCTATTTTTTTTACGGTGCTAGAACACAAGCAGATCTATACTTGCAAGAAGAAATGCAAGATCTACAAAGAAGATGGAACAAGAACTACACATTTAAGTTCATACCAGTGTTATCTGAAGAAGCAGAAGACAGTGATTGGGATGGACCACGTGGGTTCGTAACTGAACACTTTAAAGAGGAATATTTAAATAAGGGTGAAGTTTCAGTAAATGACATGAAGGCATACTTCTGTGGGCCTCCACCGATGATCGATCTTGGGGTCAAGAACTTGCAAGAGGCTGGTTTAGACGAGAGTGATATCTATTTTGATAAATTTGAGGATTCGCGTTCACCTGCACCTGTAGTTGATAACACCAAATGTGTTTTATGTGATGAGTGTTTAATGGTTAAGCCCGTACCTAATTGTTTAGTAGAGGCAACAAATTTTCAAACTAATGGTGGAGGTAAAATTACTAGTTTTCAACTTGTGCAACCTGCATATACTTCGGGGTTGTATTACAACTCTCTATTTATAGATGAAAATGAATGCATACGTTGCTTTGCTTGTGTCGAGGCCTGTCCTCATGATGCGATATCAGTTGACTATGACAAGACACCTAAAACCTTAAGAAAATATAGTTAGGGAATGTATCGCGAGGAGTATTAAGAGAACACTATCAGCATTGCAATTTGATTTGTTAATATAAAAAGCTGCTGTTGGGCTACCCAAGCAGCTTTTTTTGTTATTAAGTATTGAATAAAAGGTTAACTTTTTTTGTGAATCGAAGTCTAATTAAATATCACACTGCAAATTTGTAAGCTGGGGTTTTAACTATGAGTTTAAAAATAATTTGCACAGCATTCTTATCTACGATGATTGCTACACTGTTAATTTATTCGAGTGAAATAAAAATTAGTCAAGCAGAAGCTTCTAAGCAGAAAGTTCATACTCCAATTGTTGAAGAAATCGGAGAGCTTTCCGATGCGGAGTTACTTAAGCTTCAAGAAGAAATGAATAAGCCGAAAAAAGAGTCTGGCAGATTTACAAAAGGTGTTTTATGGAAAATCGAGAAAGATAAGGAACTTATTGGTTATTTATTTGGCACCATTCACATGAATGATAAGCGGGTTAATAAAGTGCGTGAAAACATCATGGGGATTTTCGATGAGATGAATAGTTTTGCGATGGAGTCTTTTCCTAGCGATCATTATTGGAATCCCTATCATGGTGGTCAAATGATCAAGGGTGACATGACGTTGCCTGAGGGAGAAACGCTTGAACAGCTTATTGGTAAAGATCTTTATAAAAGAGTAGAAGAGGTATTATTGGGTTTGGGGCTCGATAAAGAAACAATTTTACACTTGAAGCCTTGGGCTGCAATGCGCAGTTTTGCAGTTAAAGCTGAAAATAACAATGATCTTATCTTAGATTACGAGCTACTTGATCGTGCTGCTTCACAAAGAAAAGAGCTGTACCAAGTGGAAAGCATTGAAGAATTTTTAGTTACTTTCTATGCCATGCCTCAAGACGTGCAAATCAAACTACTTGAGTTTACAGTTAATAGCTATGATGAAATGAGAAACACCATAAATAAGATGCTTGAGGCCTATTTAGATGAAGATCTTTCTAAAATGTATGAGATAAGTACCAGTTTTATCCCTGATACGCCTGAAAATGAGCATTATCGAGAAACATACTTAAAACATGTCGTTAACAATCGAAATATTGTGATGGAACATTATATGCGTAAGCCGATGCGAGAAAAGAAGACTTTTATAGCAGTTGGTGCATTACATCTATATGGCGATCAGGGAGTGCTTGCCTTAATGGAAAAAGATGGTTATCAGGTGACGCGCATACCGCTTGAGAAAATTTAAATTGTTTATTTATAATTTTGCAAGCTGTTGCTAAATATAATGGACATTATCAAATATGCAATTTTTACCTTTTTGATGCTCGCTCTATGCATGAGTAATGTGCAAGCAGAGGAAATAAAACAAGCAGAGGAAATAAAACAAGCAGAGGAAATAAGATATATCACCGATCAATTTGAGATTGCACTCCAAAAAAGTAAAGACCCAAATAGCCAAGTCATCGCACGAATAAAAAGTGGTGCACCTGTCGAGGTGCAACAAGCCGCTGGTGTCGATGGTTATGCAAAGATATCCACCTTAGATAACAAGGTAGGATGGGTACTAGAAAGTCTCTTGATGACAGAACCCGGTGGACGTCATCAATATCTGGTGACTAAAAAAGAATATGAAAAATTAAAAACTGAGTTTGATTCACAGGTACAGCTACGAACTGAAAAACTTTCAAAAGAGCTCGGGCAGCTTAAAAGAATTGCAACAAGACCATTGCAACTTCAAGAAGAAAACCAACGTTTAAAAGATACACTTAAACAAGAGCGTGCTAAATTTGAGGATATCAAACAAGAAAACCTTGAATTCAAATCAATACACAAAGACCGTCGTTGGTTAATAACAGGGGCAGTGATTTCAATTGGCAGTTTAGTGCTGGGGCTTATTATTACTAGAATACCTTGGCGTAGAAGAAAAAGTTGGGGAGAAATCTAGAGAACTTATCTTATATACAGGCTAACATGCCGAAAGACTAATAATATCGGTCAAATGCTAATGTCCACTATGGATCGTTAACGGTCATTCAGTTTCCTATACCCTAAATTTTCCAATTCGTGTTTGGTTACGGCTACTAGCGGACAATTGCATATGCATAGGTATATGCATGCATTGAATTAGAGTAACGCAGTAGCAACTACCGAGGATATTTAGAGTACTACTCTTATTGATTTCTACAAAATTGTGGATGTTGATAGTGCGCTATTTCTTAGACAAAAAGGCTTCAAATGCTGCAAGAAATTGATTCCATGCAGGTTCTTGCTCAAGAATTAAATGGTTACGCCCTTCTAATGGGACAAATTTTGCATGGGGAATGCCTTGGGCTAATTTACTTGCCCAACTAAACGGTAACACTGCATCATCTTTGCAATGCATCACTAAAGTAGGAACCGTGACTTTATGTAGTAAATCTCTAATATCGTATTCCCCATTTGCTTCAAGATGTCGTGCCGCATTTTTAGGCGATGTACTTACACGTTGCAGTTCATTGAACCATTGCATTTGCTCATAAGTACCATCAGGCATAAACGTAGAAGTAAACATTTGTCGAAATGCGGGATTATCTTGTCCCCAACCTTGTTCAACTAAGGTTAAAAACGCTTCATATTTTTCAATCCATTCCTTACCCAAATGTTTCCATCCAACTGCCCATCCACCATATATAATCAAGTGGCTTACACACTCTGGATGGCGCACCGCATACGCTATAGAAACTGCAGCACCTTGCGTAGCTCCATAAAGAGCAAATTTTTTAAAATCACTTGCATTGGCAACGGTTTCTAGATCTTTTACGAATGCATCCATACTGATCTCATCCACCTCCCAATCGGACAGACCCGTTCCTCTCGCATCATAACGAACAAGTGTGTGGTCTTTTTCTAGCGCTCGTAGCAAGTGGCGAAATAATGGTGTGTGCCGGTGAAGCTCTAAAGGCGATCTCCAATTACCGGTTTTAACTATCGGTGACCCAGTTCCTGAAATTGTATAGGCAAGCCGTACCCCATCTTCTGTATAACAATATCGAAGGTCTTGAGGGATGTCGTTAATCTCTTTTCGTTTCTCTGCATCTTGTAACCGTGGCACAGAGCTCGCGTAGGGTTTTGCGCTCGAAAATAGCGGTTCTTTATGGATAATTTTTTCATAGAGTTCAATAGTTTCGTTTTGTGGTTCTATAGAGAGCTCATCCTCAAGTAGTTGTTTGCATTCAATGTATTGTTTTATTGCAGATTCTCTTCTTCCGATAAGCGTGTACAAGTGCATAAGTCTTCTGTGGGACGCTTCATGTAAAGGGTCGATACTCAAGATTTTTTTTAAAATATTAATCGACTTATCCAAATCCCCTGATGAATTCCAGTATTCTGACAGACTTGTCATATTTTGAATGGCAAGTTCACTATAATGTTTTCGTTTCTCGCGTATCCATGCCTCAAATTGATCTGCATGGATAGAAAATCCATCTAAGAAAACACCTCGGTATAAAGCCACGGTATCTTCTGTGGACTTCACATCTTGTCCTTGTTGTTGTTCATCAAAGCGCAACGCATCTACATCGACAGAATTTGCTTGTAAATAAATTTCTTCACTCGAGGTTTCGAGCAGGCACTGGTCATTTACGGTTAGCGCTTTGCGAACATTCGCCAGAGTTTGTCGTAAACTGGCACGGGCTTGCTCTTCGGCGCTGCGCTCCCATAGTAGGTCAGCTAATTTAGATCGAGTTACACGCATATTGGGCGCCATTGCCAGGAAAATTACCAGCGCTTTGGCCTTACGGGTGGAAAATTCGATCTCCTTCCCCGAAGAGCCCCACTGTATTGCAGCACCACCCAGTAATTTCAGTTTTAAAACGTTCATTTTTAATGTCGTTTATTCAGCATGATCATATTTTACGTTTTTTTTACGCAAATCTGGCCTTGGTTGATCAATATTTTACGGCCTTATCACACGTGACCTGGATACTGAAGACATTGAAAACTGAAGGAGGTGTAATCATGAAGATAAAAACAGTATTCGTAGCAATATTACTTGGTGCTACACAACTGGGGTGGGCTGCTGTCGTAGACCCCACATGTTTAGAAACTTTAGAGCCTATTGATTGTGATGTGGTATTTGCCGGTGGTCCGAATACAAAATTCGACTATGTTGCCCAAATGCCTAGCATTCAATACGGCGAAATCTTGGCAGGCGGACCCAATACTAAGTTCGACTACGTTGCTCAAATGCCTAGCATACAATACGGCGATATTGTTTGACCATTGCTTGAGATCATGGATGACACTAAACAAGGACGTTCTTCAGGGATGAAACCAAACAGGATGTAAATCAAGGAAGGAAATTGAACAAGGATGTTCATCAGGGATGAAACTAGACAGGATGTATATCGTAAACTAATAATTTTTTAATAGGCAGGTTAAGGAATTTATTTAGTTGTTTAAGCGATATCAGAATAAGCCAACGAAAGAACATCTTCTCCAAAATATACTTGTGAAAATAAATTTTGGGGAAGACGCTCTTTTTTCAACTTAATTTTCTCTATCCTTCGTTTTGATTTGTTAGTTTTGCGGTGTACACCGCCTTTAAACAACAACGGATGATTGTGTAATGGATTGCGTCTGCGCAATTTTGCTTTATTGGTCATACTGCCTCCTTATTTATAACATTGATGAGTTACTTTACAAAGAGTACCTTGTTGAATTGCTTTACGAATGTATTCCATAAAGAAAATTGTTTTATCTTCGGCCTCTAGCACACCATCTTCGATGTCATTTAAAGGCACAGGAAAACTGTAAAGCATCTCACTATAAGGTACGCTCACGGCATAATACGCTACACCTTGTTGGTAGCGTAAAAATTTCGCATTGCTAGCATGCATAATATCCTTAGTACTCATATTTCACCTTAAATAATCTTATTTCAAAACTTAATTAAGCTGCTTTGGCTTTATCCAGTTTTTCGGCATGCGCTTTGATATATGGATAAAAACGTTTAGCACGGTCTTCATTTAGAAAAACCGACTGACCTGATCCTTTAATTGGAACAGGAAACTTAAAACCACTTTCTGTGCGGTACCATAGTTTACCTGACAAGAAAAACATGAAGCGCACGCTTTCGTTGTCATTTATGATTTTGTCTAAATTCGTCATTACGCCTCCTATTTAAAAAAGTAAAAATTTCCTCTAGTTGGGTCAGTTACAGATGCAATAATTATCCTGGGGCAATAAAAAACCCCGGTGCTCACGCAACCGGGGTTTTTGATGTGTCCGGAAGGTGAGCTTCGACCTTCCGTTTTAATTGGAAAGTCTTGCTACGCGGTTTTTTTCACCTGCCCCATAAAATATAAATTAGGGCAATACATCGTGGTAATTGCCCGCATAAACAGCACGGGTGTTGACCACATTTGTATTCGTATTTGTTGCATAAAATTATTCATCGGCGGCGCACTATACTCCTTTAAATACTAAATGCAATATTACTAAAATAGAGCTTATTTACTAAAACGAACCATTTATCTGCATTATTTATTGCTTAAGTAGTAACTAAGTTGGTTATAAATAGTATAGAAATAGCAACGCTCGTGACTAAAGACATACAAAATTAGAACAAGATTAATAGAATTAGTTCCGGTATTAGTGGGTACATTTGCAGCTTTCTATGAATCGCGTATTTTATAGCGAATATACTCCAGCATGATCTGATAACCATCTCGAGCCTCTTCACTAGGGAATTGGTCTATAGTTTTCCAGGATATTTCACCGGGACGTGGTAGATTTTGATTCAAGGCAGTTAATATGCCCATATTCTCATCAATTCGATCAGCGTCACGACGTATGTCATTAGCCTTTCGATACTTAAGGGTGCATTCAGAAAAGCTATTTTCATGTACAGTAAAAAGTAGCGAAAATGACTTATTATGTACATCGATAAAGCTAAATTCATATGCTTCACTAAGCGGCGCTCTACCGGTGAATTTTTTAATTTCCTCTAGCCTAGATTTAGAAATGCTTTTTTTTATTTGTAGGTAGTTTACATCCTGCCTTATACGATCAAAATAGGCACAATTACTTGTTAGTAGTGCAATACCAATAATAATGGCAAGTTGGTATGGAGCTTTTGTCTGCATGTAGGCATCCGCATCAATTCGTCAGCGATTTCAATTTAATAAATTATTTTAAATATTCGTTACCTTATATACATATACTTTGGCTAGTCTCACAACTTCGCTTTTCCCAGTGTAAGACAGGTGTATGCGCCTGAAGGCAGGGTGTACGGTAGACAGAACGAATTAACAGATGGATGGACGGTTGATTGCGGCTTAAATAAATAACTCAATGCTAAGTTTAATGTTTATTCATACATAGGGGTTTTTAAATAACCATGCACAATTTTTGGAAGAGGGTTTTTATTTCCAGGATACAATACCTCTAAATTTGTAAGTGTTTCTATGCGATCATCAGTCGAAGGATGTGTGTTTAAGAAACTTGGTACGTTAGCGACATCGAGTACTCGATTCTGAATATATTGGAAAAATTCAGCGGCACCAGAGGCATGTCCATAATGTTTAACTAGTAGCTCACCTGCAAATATATCTGCAGCAGCTTCTTGTTTACGACTAAAGGCTAAAATACCAATCGATGCGGTTTGTCCAAGAACTTGCTGCGTGAGACTACTGCCATCAGCACCGACTATGGCAAGTAGAAATAGACCAATTACTAAACCTCTACCTGTGCTGCGCAAAGGATGCCTTTTATAATGATGTGCCATTTCATGTGCAAGTACCATGCACAGTCCATTTTCAGATTCAACAGAATCAAATAAACCTTTTGTTACCACAATATGACCACCGGGTGTTGCAAATGCATTGGGCTCATCAGTGTCTGCCACAGTCACCTTAAACTTATGATTGGAAAAGCCATCACCAGCTAAAATGTGTAACTGGTCCACCAAAGATTGTATATATTGTTGAACGGTTTGAGCTTCAGCACTATTGTCATTTGGAAATGGCATTAAATATATTTTCTCTTTGTTAAACAAAGATTGCTCGTATTCAACAGGTATAAAACCAACGATATAGTCTGCTGCAAAACCTAGAATAGCTACTAATATAAGTATTAAGCCAATTGTTCCTGCAGTTAAGACAAAAAAAGCTTTTAAGGGATGTTCCGGAGTGACATTGATGCCCTCAGGAGGTTGCACGGGCGTATACTTCACTGCATTTTGTTTTCGAGTGAAATAGCAGTTCCATATGCAAGCACTTCAACTGCACCAACGCTATCATTACGCCGGCTATTTTTGCTAATCGAAGAAGTTTCTATGCGAGTATTCATAACTATAAACGCATTCATAATTTGTGCTTGTTCTTTCATGCGTAGCAAAGCTTCTCTACGTGCTCGGTCTAATAAAGATTCATAGGTGGTAATTTTTCCACCAAATAACATCTTTAAGGAGGCGACAAATTTTTTAAAGAAGTCAATTGAGATCACTACATTGCCACTAACAAGTTCAGAATTCATTTGATGTCGGTGTATGGAAGGTGGCGTTTTCAGTGTGACAACAGGTAGGTATAAGGTTATTTTTTCACGTGCAATGATTGATTTAAAGTGCTTCTTTTCTGCGCGCTGGCCAAAAATATAACCAATGGCGAGCAAAGAAACTAAAGTTATA
>JBFGJY010000066.1:0-13817 GCA_041576975.1 Gammaproteobacteria bacterium
CGAACGCAACCTGACTCCTCCATCCGAGGAGTCGCATTTCTACCTTACAGGCCGTTGGGACGTTGTCACAATGTTCAAAATTCCTCCAGCAATTTTGTTGTGAGTTCGAAAATTTCACACATGCCAAATAAAAAAGGCCCTTGAAAGGGCCTTTTTTATTTGGCGCGCCCGGAGAGATTCGAACTCCCGACCCCCTGGTTCGTAGCCAGGTACTCTATCCAACTGAGCTACGGGCGCAGATAAAACCAACCTATCAAATCAAAACGATATCCTTATCTAACGGTGCTTCGCACCGTGGTACTCGCGTGGCTCTCGACGTCCTCGGCTCTGGATTGCTGCTTCGCTCTATTTCCTGCATCCCTGCAATCGTGTCTCCCACGACACTTATGCTTCCTGCGCATCATTCAACTGAGCTACGGGTACAAATATTTCAAAATTAATTAATTTACTATACCTACGCACTGATGATGCTACTGGCGCGTATATAAAAAGCGGCGATTATAGCTAATAACTTCCATACGAATTACCTATATTTTTAGGTATTCGATATACTCTCGTCCTATTCGGAGAGGTGCCAGAGTGGTCGAATGGGGCTCCCTGCTAAGGAGTTGTCTGAGTAATACTTGGACCGTGGGTTCGAATCCCACCCTCTCCGCCAGAATAATCGTTAACCTTCCTACTGTTTCTACATCAATATGTTCTACGTCACACCTAAGCAAATATTCATTTTAGGAATTGTTGTATGTGTAATCGATGTGGATTTTTTCTTTTTGCCCTTTGAGGTTCAATTTGTCGGTTGAGTGTTAATAGATGTAGGTTCAATTGTTTTATTTTTAGCAGGATACGTATGGCTAAACGACCTGATCGCAACATTATCCGAAAGAGCTTAAAGTAATAATTAAGTAAAACTACAGACCTAAGAGTATAAGTAAACGATACAATTACCTCTGATAAGTATAACTACCGACAACGGCATCTAAACATCAGACTCGATTTCTGATGTCCTTATTCAAAATGCTGATTGTTCTAAATGAGTTAAGTCTTAGCCTGCGGTTTCATTTGCCTGTTTCTTTTCGCGCTTAATACGTTCATATATTTCTTCTCGATGTACCGCTACATCTCTGGGTGCGTTGACACCAATACGAACTTGGTTGCCCTTCACTCCCAACACAGTGACCGTGACATCATCTCCAATCATCAGCGTCTCGCCGACTCTCCTGGTCAAAATCAGCATTCCCGTTACTCCTAGTAGTCCGTTTTTATTTTTATATATTTAACCAATACACGATTTAACAAACTGTATGTAATCGTGCTCCTGTGGCTTCTCTCCTTACCAAAGCTGTTTTGTTATTTTGTTTTATGCGCTACCCGATTTTTTGTATTCACTTTTGTTTGATCTAATTCAAACGCTTCGTGCAGCGCGCGCACTCCAAGTTCAAGGTATTTTTCCTCGATTACAACCGATATCTTAATCTCTGAGGTAGAGATCATTCTAATATTGATCTTCTCATCGGCTAAGGTAGTGAACATTCTACTCGCAATTCCGGCGTGAGACCTCATCCCAACACCAACCAGAGATAATTTTACGATATGTGGATCCCCTCCAACTTGTCCACCCCCGAGTTTTTTTGAAGTATTTTCAAGTACTTTCAGTGCCTTATCATAGTCATTTCTATGCACAGTAAAAGTAAAATCGGTAGTGTCGTCAGATCCTACATTTTGCACAATCATGTCCACTTCCATGTTTTCAGCCGATATTGGACCCAAAATATGGGCTGCAACTCCGGGTCTATCAGGGACTCCTTTGATAGTCAATTGGGCTTCATCGCGATTAAAGGCTATGCCTGAAATGAGCGGTTCTTCCATGCTGTCTTCCTCAAGGGTTATTAAGGTACCCGGCCCCTCTTCAAATGAAGATAATACTCTAAGCGGCACATCATACTTACCTGCGAATTCCACTGCACGAATTTGTAATACTTTTGAGCCCAAGCTTGCCATTTCGAGCATTTCCTCAAAGGTAATGTGATCTAAACGTCTTGCATTAGGTTCAATTCTGGGATCTGTAGTGTAGACACCATCTACATCAGTATAGATCTGGCATTCGTCTGCCTTTACGGCAGCCGCAAGTGCTACAGCAGTAGTATCTGATCCGCCTCGGCCAAGTGTTGTGATATTGCCTTCATCATCTATACCTTGGAATCCTGCTACGACTACAATATTGCCTGCATCCAATAATTTTTTTAAGCGAGCCGCGTCGATATTTTGAATACGAGCTTTATTAAATTTGTTATCGGTACGAATATTAAGCTGTGCTCCGGTAGATGAGACTGCAGCACATCCACGTTTTTGCAACGCCATGGAAAGTAGTGCAATCGTGACTTGCTCTCCAGTAGAAAGCAAAACATCCAATTCACGTCCATGTGCATTTGCACCTTGAATTTCATTTGCCAAGCTCATTAAGCGATTGGTTTCACCACTCATTGCTGACACCACGACCACTACCTGATGGTCTTGTTTTTTTGTAGCGATTATTTTTTCGGCGATATATTCGATTCGCTCAATTGAGCCTACTGAAGTACCTCCATATTTCTGTACGATTAGCGCCATGCTCAATCTATGAAAAAGCTATTTCTGTGAAAATTTGAATTAATTAATTGATTGCTTCTGAATATTAGCATGTACCAGATTTGACACAGTTTATAATTCAGCAGCTACCGTAAGTTGGCTTGAAGCATGTTGGACATTGATTATAACGCAGTCATTATTGCAGGTTAGCACGAACCCAATCAGGCACCGATCGCAACGCAGCATCAAGAGCAGCTGGATTATTACCTCCAGCTTGTGCCATATCCGGTCGACCACCACCTTTACCACCTACTTGGACCGCCACGGCATTAACGAGATCACCAGCTTTAATCCGGTTGGTTTGATCTTTGGTAACGCCGGCGATCAGATTCACTTTTGAACCACTGGATGTGGCTAAGACAATAGCAGCGCTCCCAAGTTTATTTTTTAATTGATCCAAGGCCTCACGTAGGGATTTAGGATCTGCGCCATCAATTTTATGGGCTAGCACTTTTAGTCCATTGATTTCAATCGCATTCTCAATTAAATCACTACCTACTTGTGAGGCGAGCTTGGCTTTGAGTTGATATAGTTCTTTTTCAAGTGCACGATTTCGTTCTAGAAGTTGCACTACTTTATCTTTTGCCTCGCTTTTAGAAGCTTTAACTATATTTGCGATATTAGATAAATTATCTTCGTTTTCATTGATCCAATTCAGCGCGGACTCACCCGTGACAGCCTCGATTCGACGTATACCTGATGCAATTCCAGATTCTGAAATAATCTTAAAAATTCCGATATCTCCAGTTCGATCTACGTGAGTTCCCCCACATAACTCTACTGAAAAATCACCAATTGAAAGCACACGTACATCGTTACCATATTTCTCTCCAAATAAGGCCATCGCGCCTTCCGCAAGCGCTTGGTCTTTTGCTGTAATTTTAGCCATCGCCGCTGTATTAATGCGAATTTGTTGATTCACAATGGTTTCAATACGATCTAACTCTGCTTTAGTTAAAGGAGCATCATGAGAGAAGTCGAAACGTAATCGATCCGGAGCTACTAAAGACCCTTTCTGCTGTACATGCTTTCCTAATACTTGACGCAAGGCCGCATGCATTAAATGAGTAGCTGAATGATTCAGTACCGTTGCTATTCTGCGCTTGGCATTCACTTCGGCATTAACGTTATCGCCCACTGCGAGTGAACCAGAAACTAGTTTGCCAAAATGGGCATGTGCATTGCCTTGTTTTTGTGTATCAGTCACTTCAAACGTTGCACTTTCATTTTTCAAGGCCCCTTGATCGCCAACTTGCCCACCAGACTCGGCATAAAAAGGTGTCTTGTCTAAAATTATTATTCCCGATTCTCCTTCTGAGATAACCTTTACACTTTCATTACTTACAAATATTTCTTGTACTACGGCATGGTCTTGCATGTGGTCATAACCAGTAAACTCTGTAGTCGTTTGCACAGCCAGGGAGGCATCATATTCAACATCAAAACGACTAGCTTGTCGGCCACGCTCACGTTGTGCTGCCATGAGCTTTTCAAATCCTGCATCATCAATTTTAAGCTGATATTCTAGAGCTGCGTCTGCCGTCAGATCTGCAGGGAACCCATAGGTGTCATAGAGCTTAAAAACCGTTTCTCCCGAAATCGTATCGCCAGATAACTTTTCGATATCTTCTTGTAAAATACGCATACCTTGATTGAGCGTTTCACTAAAACGCTGTTCTTCATTTTCCAGTACTTTTTGTACGCGCTTATGAGCATCCATCAATTCTGGATAGGCCTGACCCATATTTGCCATCAACGGCTGTACTAATTTGTAGAAAAAAGGTTCTTTGATGCCTAATTTATGTCCATGGCGTGCTGCGCGTCGAATAATGCGACGTAGCACATAACCTCTGCCCTCATTTGAAGGCACTACACCATCGGTAATCATAAAACTGCATGAGCGAATGTGATCTGCAATTACACGTAAAGATGGTGAAGAACTATCCGTTGTTTTGGCGATATCTGCTGTAGTTTTAATAATCTCAGTAAAAAGATCAGTATCATAATTATTAGTAACACCTTGGATAATTGCAGCTAAACGCTCGAGCCCCATACCGGTATCTACTGAAGGTTTAGGTAACGGTGAAAGTTTTCCTACTTTATCGCGCTCGTATTGCATGAAGACTAAGTTCCATACTTCTACATAACGATCGCCTTCTTGCTCAGTGGTGCCAGGCGGACCACCTTGCACTGATTCACCATGATCATAAAAAATTTCTGTGCATGGACCACAAGGACCGGTGTCACCCATGGCCCAAAAGTTATCCTTTGCCCCGATACGTGCAAATTGCTGTTGATTGACTTTGATATCCTTTAACCAAATTTCAGAAGCCTCTTCATCATCTTCAAACACCGTAACCCATAGGCGCTGTTCAGGTAATTGCGCAACTTTAGTGAGAAACTCCCAAGCATAGTGAATTGCCTCTTTTTTAAAGTAATCGCCGAAACTAAAGTTACCAAGCATTTCAAAAAAAGTATGATGCCTGGCGGTATGGCCAACATTTTCAAGATCATTGTGTTTGCCTCCCGCTCTTACACAACGTTGACTTGAGGCGGCACGTGTATAGCTAAGAGTTTCTTTACCTAAGAAAACATCTTTAAATTGCACCATTCCTGCATTGGTGAATAACAATGTAGGATCATTTGCAGGCACTAATGAACTCGACGGCACAATTTCATGGCCGTTTTGTTTGAAATAGTCTAAGAAAGCGCTGCGTATTTCTGCGCTGTATTCCATGTTGATCCCGCCTCGTTGCAATATTCCATTTTATCAACGGCAGACACTGTACTCAGCGCTCCGCAAATGCTGCAAATGTTTTTTTGATTATATCACCTGTAAATCCGCGGGATTGTAAGAAACGCATGCGTTTAGCCTGATCTTTTACAGACTTGGTAGCTTGTGCACCAAATTTTTTTTCATATTCCGTACGCGCAGTTTCCAACCAGATTTTGTCATTAAAATCGATATACGCATCAATAAGATCAGAGGAAATACCCCGTTGCTGTAATTCTAGCTTGATTCGCAATGGGCCAAATCCACGGCGACCGCGTGAATGAACATAACTCTCGGTATAACGTGCATCACTCTGCAGCCCTTCGTTCTCTAAACGATCAAGTAACTCATCAATTTCACTTGATGAAAATTCTTTTGCTTTTAGTTTTCTAGTGAGCTCTAGGCGTGTGTGCTCTCGCCTAGAAAGGAGATCAAGTGCAGTATTTCTTATTGAGTACTCAGGCTTCAGAGGCTTCCACCTCTTCAGCTTCTTCTATTTCTTGATTAAGCTCACTCACGCTAGGCAGCAACTTTTCACGTAATTTTGTTTCAATTACACTGGCAACTTCAGGATGCTCTTTTAAATAGGCACGTGAATTTTCTTTACCCTGCCCAATGCGCTCACCTTCATAGCTATACCAAGCACCCGCTTTATCGACAATCCCATTTTCAACACCCATATCGATGATTTCACCTAATCGAGATATGCCTTCTCCATAGAGGATTTCGAAATCTGCTTTTTTAAATGGTGGTGCCAATTTGTTTTTAACGACTTTTACACGTGTCTCATTACCAAGGATTTCATCACCTTTCTTAATTGCACCAATACGACGAATATCTAAACGCACAGACGCATAAAACTTGAGCGCATTACCGCCCGTTGTGGTTTCAGGACTACCAAACATCACGCCAATCTTCATGCGGATCTGGTTAATAAAGATGACCATGGTGTTTGAGCGTTTGATATTGCCGGTAAGTTTACGTAAGGCTTGAGACATGAGACGTGCTTGCAGGCCCATATGGGAATCACCCATATCTCCTTCAATTTCCGCACGCGGAGTCAATGCAGCAACTGAGTCCACGACGACTATATCAACTGCACCTGAACGTACTAGCATATCGGTGATCTCTAAAGCTTGTTCACCGGTATCGGGCTGTGAAACTAATAAATCATCCACATTGACACCAATCTTTTCGGCATAGATTGGATCTAAGGCATGTTCAGCATCTACGAATGCAGCGGTACCACCTTGTTTTTGGCATTCAGCAATAACTTGTAACGTAAGCGTAGTCTTACCTGAAGATTCAGGGCCATAAATTTCAACTACCCGTCCCTTTGGAAGACCCCCAATCCCTAATGCGACATCCAAGGCCAATGAGCCCGTAGAAATCACTTCAATATCACGTGCAGCAGTGGAATCGCCAAGACGCATCACTGCACCTTTACCAAACTGTCTCTCGATCTGGCCTAATGCGGCCGCAAGTGCCTTCTTACGATTTTCATCCACTGCTGACTCCTAATACTTAAATAGTAGTTTATTGACTTAATTCTCTTGTCTTATTCTTAGATACGTAAAGAAATTAGACTCTTAGTGTTTTGTTTAATTTCCTGTCTCGTCCATCAATCGATATGTTGCAACCTTATTATATCGAGTTGTATTACCATCCGGTACTGACTCCATTAGATGAAACTCATGCACCCTCCAAGTAATTGATATGGGTACACTTGGAAAATCAGCTTTGGGTACCTTACGAAATAGTGTCACATGAGGTTTATGCGGACGATCATCAAAGTCAATTCCACACTGAACACCTATAGATTTTAGATGGTTAACTAATCTATTTAATTCACTAGGGTAAGAAGAACAGCCGATCCATATAATTTGTGAACGTTTAAAATAGCCATACAAGTCAAGTCGAATTGTAAATGATTGTATAAAGGTTTGAACTACCTTTTTTTCTAGATACTTAGATGCATTTTCTTCTACATCACCTAAAAACAATAGAGTAATGTGAAGATTATCATTAGAAATTGGCCGCACTCCCTTTACAATCGGAAACGATTTCGCAACTTCAATCAACTGATCACGAATGCCCTCTTCTGGTACCAGACCAAAAAATAACCGTTTTTTGCTCATTCCTATTATTTAACTTAAACGCTCAATCAATTGGGTACAGGCTGCAAGCGTGGTTTGTTCACGTATCGCCAGTCGATCACCTGCAAATAAATAGTGTGTAGTAAATACACCCCGATTTAATATGACGTTAGCAATATAGACGGTACCCACCGGTTTGATTGCACTACCTCCTTCCGGCCCAGCAATTCCAGTTACGGATACTGCAATATCAGCAGCACTATTTCGCTGTGCGCCCAAAGCCATCTGTTCCGCAACTTCCTCACTTACCGCACCAAATTCATTTAATACATCAGATTGCACTCCTAACATCCGAATTTTTGAGTCATTACTATAAGTCACAAATCCACATTCAAACCACTTTGAACTACCGCTGATGGAAGTAATTTTTTGTGCAAGCATCCCACCTGTACAAGATTCGGCGGTGACTAATTTAAGCTGTTTGTCAGTCATAAGCTTCGCAAGATTCTGCACTGATTTATGAATACGAGAGGAAATCGAACCAGACATTTTGAGATTAAGTTTTCTGCTGCCTAAAATTTTATTCTTGGTTAGACTGCCACCATGATCGCACGCCCCCCCATAAAACACACCCCTATGATGCAACAGTACCTGCGCATCAAGGCAGAATATCCGGATATGCTGTTGTTTTACCGTATGGGCGATTTTTTTGAGCTGTTTTATGAAGATGCAAAACGCGCTGCTCAACTATTAGACCTTACTCTGACCTCTCGCAACAAAAATTCAGACCAAGAAATTCCTATGGCAGGGGTCCCCATTCACGCCACCGAAAACTATTTAGCAAAATTATTACGCCTGGGTGAATCAGTAGCAATATGCGACCAAATCGGTGATCCAGCAGCAAGTAAAGGACTGGTTGAGCGTAAAGTTACTCGAGTTGTGACCCCCGGTACAGTTATTGAGGACGAATTACTGCAGCGTAGCAAAGAAAACTACCTATTGGCGGTTTGCTCGACACATCAAGCCACAGGGCTTGCCTACTTAGATTTGAGTTCAGGTCGATTTGTTTTACAAACTTGTAATTCCGCGCAAGAACTTCAAAGTGAAATTGAACGATTACAGCCTGCTGAAATTTTACTCGCAGAAGATGCACAGATATCAAATAATAAAAAATTTGCTCTAAAACATTTACCAACATGGCATTTCGAATATGAAAGTGCTACCACAACTTTATGCAAACAATTTGGCACTAAAGACCTAAGTGGTTATGGATGTCAAGATCATCCTTTAGCTATAGCTGCAGCAGGGGCGGTTCTTCAGTATGTTAAAGATACGCAGAAATCCGCCTTACCTCATATCGATGGAATGCAGGTACACAATAATTATGATTACCTACTTATTGACACTATATCGCGAATTAATCTTGAAATTGAAAAATCAACCTATGGACAAACTAAACATAGTCTTATTGGTATATTAGATAAAACAGCATGCGCAATGGGCGCACGCTGTCTACGTGCATGGTTAAATCAGCCAATACGCATTCAATCTACATTATTAAAACGTCATGCAGCAATTGCTGAACTAATAGATGTTAACGACTACACCGCTTTGCATGATTTACTGTCAAATATAAATGACATCGAACGAATCCGTAGTCGCATCGCACTAAAAACGGCTCAGCCAAGAGATCTGGATGCGCTTCGTAGAACCATCGCCATCATACCTACTATCCAAAAAGAACTTGTCAAATATAATAATGAATTATTAGGTGAATGCTTAGAATTATTGAGTGGATATGAGAATCTTGCTTCTATATTAGATAGCGTATTGATTTACGAGCCGCCCGCACTGATTCGCGATGGTGGTGTTATAAAATCTGGCTATGACGAAGAGCTCGATCAATTACGTAATTTAAGTAGTAACGCCAACCAATTTCTTATTGAATTAGAACATCGAGAAAAAGAGGCTACACAAATTTCATCTCTTAAAGTTGCATACAATCATATCCACGGCTATTACATAGAAATTTCCCGTAGTCAGGCAAATCAAGCGCCTGAACATTACACTCGCAGACAAACATTAAAGAATGCAGAACGATATATCACGCCTGAGCTCAAGAAATTTGAAGACGAAGTATTAAGCGCCAAAGAACGCGCACTTAAACGTGAAAAGTACCTTTATGAGCAATTACTCAATACATTATTAGAAGAACTAAGCACTATACAACGTTGTTCACAGGGATTAGCGCAGTTAGATGTATTGGCTACTCTTGCAGAACGTGCAATAACGCTAAATTACGTACAGCCAATGTTTACCGATGAAGCTTGCATCAGTATCAAGCAAGGTAGACACCCCGTAATTGAACAAGTCCAAGCTGAGCCATTCACGGCTAATGACGTTGCGCTAGATCAACAACGAAAAATGTTATTGATTACGGGTCCCAATATGGGAGGCAAATCAACCTATATGCGTCAAATCGCATTAATCACATGGTTAGCCTATACCGGTAGCTATGTTCCAGCAGAAGCTGCCACCCTTGGCCCAATTGATGCAATTTACACACGCATTGGTGCATCAGATGATTTAAGCTCAGGCCGCTCTACCTTTATGGTTGAAATGACCGAAGCGGCTAATATTCTCAATAATGCCTCAAATGAAAGCCTAGTGCTCATGGATGAAATTGGCCGTGGTACTAGCACTTACGATGGACTTTCACTTGCTTGGTCGTGCGCAGAACATTTAAGCACAGTAAATCAATCTTTCACATTGTTTGCTACACACTATTTTGAGCTAACACAGCTACCAGAACGGTACAGTAATATTCGTAATGTACATATCGATGCAATCGAACATAACGATCGAATTATTTTTTTACACGCGGTAAAAGAAGGTCCAGCAAATCAAAGTTATGGATTGCAAGTAGCGCAGCTTGCAGGAATCCCTAAATCTGTTATCGCTAGCGCTAAGTCGAAACTAAAGCAATTAGAATTATCTACAAATCCAACAGATAATATAAATACTGAAGCACAACTTGGACTAAACTTGCAAGAAAATCTAAATCATCCAGTAGTAGAATACTTAACGGACATTAATCCTGATGAGTTGAGCCCTAAAGAATCATTAGAATTTTTGTATAAACTAAAGAAACTACTTTAGCTATACTCGAATTGGCTCATTTAATAATTCACGTAGACCTTCCTCTAATGAATGTCCGGCATCAACATTTAATGCTGTATTTAGCACTGTTGTACTTGCTGCAGAATGTACAATATCTCCTTCTCTTGCAGGTTTAATTTGTTTGTCACTTTTATAACCGGCTATTTTTTCTAAAACTTCAATTAATTCAAGCAATGATACTGTTTTACCCGTTGCAACATTTACCACGCCTTGATAACCAGAACTTAATGCTGCTACGTTTGCACGTGCCACATCGTTCACATAAATAAAATCTCTAGTTTGTAATCCATCACCATAAATTGTTAAAGGCTGCTTAGATTGAATCGCATCAGAAAACAGGGCGATTACACCCGTATACTGAGACTTTGGGTCTTGTCTTGGACCATATACATTAAAATAACGCAAGCCACATGTAGAAATATCATACAAACTTCTAAACAATGCTGCATACAATTCGTTTACTTGTTTTTCAAGCCCATAGGGAGACTCTGGCTTGAGCTTCATTGTTTCTTTTAGTGGTAGAGTAAATGGATTGCCATAGACAGCTGCAGATGAAGCATACACAAATCTTTTAACCTTATTATTCTTCGCTGCATTGAGAACATTTAAGAAACCCAAAATGTTTTGAGTCGCTGAGTCAGCAGGATCTTCTAGTGACTTTACTACAGATACTTGAGCAGCTAAATGTAGGCAATGTGTGATACCCTCTACAGCTTCACCCACTACAGATGCATCTCGGATATCGCCTTCAATTACTTCAAGCCGTGGATGCTCAAGGGGAAGATTATGTTATTGCCCAAATGAGAAATTATCCAGCACAATTACTTGTTGATCATGCTCAAGCAGATGATCTATGGTGTGCGAACCTATAAACCCTGCCCCACCTGTCACTAGTATTTTCTGCATGTTGCTCAATTTATCTTTTTTGCTTATATATTCATTTTACCGCTATTCCTCTCGATAAACTGGGATACAGTTAATGTCTCATCAGAAAAATTACATCAGTTTGGGTTTATATTTTCTTCTGCATAACATTTACCTACAATAACTAACCCATTAATTTGATCTAATAACAATTTCATGACTTTTGTTGTAACCGAGCCATGTATTAAATGTAAATATACGGATTGTGTGGAAGTCTGCCCGGTGGACTGCTTTCACGAAGGGCCTAATATGCTGGTAATAGACCCTGAGGAGTGCATTGATTGCGCCATGTGCGAGACCGAATGTCCAGTAAACGCGATTGTCAGTGAAGACGACTTAAGCGAAGAGCAATATGAATTCCTCGCCATAAACGAACAGCTGACAGCGAAATGGCCTGTCATTACAAGCATGAAACCCTCTCCTGAAGATGCTCAGGAGTGGGAGTCAGTACCGAATAAACGTCAATATTTAGAAGAATAGCAGTTAATCTCTACTAATTCCGTAGATACGTTTTTTGTACACATTAAAAAATATACACATTGCTCCCAATTCCGAAGACCTGTTGGATATTGCAAGTATAGATATCCTAAATCGGTATCATTATTTACTTCCAGATCTTCACTCCATTACAATTTTTTTACCTAGCAATCTTGCACAAAAACCACTACACGAAAAATTAATTAGACACGCAGACAAGCATGGGTATCCTGCTGTGCTGTTGCCCTATAGTACGTCGATACAAAAATGGGCACTTTCAAGGTATGCACCAAACAAACCTCTACTATCGCAATATGCTCGCGAACTTATTTTAGTAGATGCAATCAATCAAAAACCTGAACTATTTGCCAATGCGAATCCTTGGGTCATAGCAAATGAGCTATTATCTTTTTTTGATGCCATGTTGCTCAATAACATTGAGCCATTAAATTTTCAAAACCTATTTGATCAAGACAATCAGAACGCATATACGTCCCATGCGCTAAGTCAAGAAGCTAATTTGGTGACGATTCTTTGGCAAGCCTGGCATGAACAATTGTCATATGAAAACTTGCTTGACCCGGTCGAGGCCTATGTACAAGCATTAAAAAAAGCCATATTTTCTAAACATGAAATTTATTACGCTGTAGGATTAGACCTGCTCTCACAGCAGGAACTTATTCTATTTGAAAAAATAGATAATGAATCACAATTGCACGTATTTTTCTGTGCAAGTAATTCAGATCTTTCCACAAGACCTGACTCAGTTATTAAAAATTACGTCGATTCTCACACAAGCACAAATCTATGCACAGCCGAAAAAATACCATCTTATTGCAAATATCTAAATGCTGTATTCATTGACAATGATCTAAGCATGAAAGAACGTGCAAAAAACTTTTCTGACATTTATCCAACTAGCCCTATAAGCACACATCTTAAAATATATAAAACCAACTCTTTTGAATATCACGTTAAAGCACTTGATATAAAAATACGCAGCTGGATGTATGAGAACAAACAAGATATTGGTGTTATTATCGTAGATCGTAAGTTAGCGCGCAGATTACGTGCGGTGCTTGAACATGCAAATGTGCGCGTAAATGATTTAGGCGGTTGGGCACTTGCTACAACGAGTGCTGCAGTAGTAATAGAATCTTGGTTGCAATTAATAGAAGATAAATTCCCCTCAAAAAAGCTCTTGGCTTTGATCAAGTCGCCATTTTTTCCTATCACTATTGAAAAAGAAATTCACGACAAAGTTATTGACTTCTTTGAAAAAGATATTGTCTTAGCTTTTAACCTTCACAACGGATTAAATATATTTCGTAGTACACTTGAACAATTTCAAAACAATCGAGAAGTAGAAGACGCAAAAACATTTGAATATTTATATAAACTCTTAGATAAATTTGAGGCTGCAACACAAGCCCTGACTAAACTTCGCAATCTAAAAGCAATCCCTCTGCACCGTTTTTTCGTAGAACTAATTAATAGTCTGAAGACTTCTGGTATATATACTATTCTCAGAAAAGACGATGCAGGAAAACAAGTTATTGATCTATTCGAATCTCAGATCTCACATTTTCAAAAAATTGAAAACGAAATGGATTGGTCAGAATGGCGGCGTTTTTTAACACGGATTTTAGATCAACAAAACTTTAAGCCACCTTTGGTTAAGTCGAATGTCACGTTTTGCAGTCTTGAGCAGAGTCGATTGCTAAAATTTGACGCCCTTATCA
>JBFGJY010000067.1:0-13324 GCA_041576975.1 Gammaproteobacteria bacterium
CTCAACGTTACGCCTTCGGGAAAAGTATTGCCCTGTCATGCTGCGGAGAGTATTACAGATTTAGAGTTTGATAGAGTCACTGAAAAATCTTTGTTAGAAATATGGGAACATTCTGAGGCATTTGAAAAATATCGTGGTGTGGATTGGATGCCAGAAATTTGTCGTAACTGCGAACGTCGTGAGATCGACTGGGGCGGTTGCCGTTGTCAGGCATTCGCAATCACTGGCGACGCTGCGAACATGGATCCAGCCTGTGAATTTTCAGAGCATCACGAATATTTAGTTAGTCTGGCTGAAATAGATTCCGCCAAAGAAGAAATTTTGTTTGACTATCGACGAATGGGAGCATTCGACAAATCTAACGTAAAAGTTGCTGGCCATTCATCGTAGAAATGGATGATGTTTCTGAGCCCTTTGCTCCGCGGCGGCTGAAAGTCGACGAGGAACACGTCTTATATATTCAACAATCTGGCAACCCAACCGGTATTCCAGCAATTTTTCTACATGGGGGCCCTGGTAGTGGCTGCCAGCCAGGTCACCGCAAACTATTTGATCTACAAAAATTCCATGTAATTGCCATGGATCAACGCGGTTCTGGGCAGAGTACACCGCACGGCTCTCTTAACAACAATACCACTTGGGATTTGGTTAATGACCTTGAGAAAGTTCGAGAAGAGTTGACAATAGAAAAGTGGATGGTGGTAGGTGGCTCATGGGGAGCAACGCTTGCATTAGCTTATGCGCAAGATCACCCTGAGCGCGTCAGCGCCATTGCATTACGTTCACTATTTTTGGGAACCTCAACAGAATTGCAGCGAGCCTTCATCGACGTTCCGCAAATCTTTTATCCAATGTTGTTAGAGAGTTTTTTGAATTACTTGCCCGAAAGTGAACGGCATGAAAATCTAAACGCATATTATCGACGCTTACTCGATCCAGACCCCAACATACATCTACCTGCGTCTTACATATGGCACGACTACGAGCGTGAATTATCGCAATTAGTTTCAACCTCGCCTTTACTGGAAACACTTAAACAAATCGATAGTTCAAAAATTCAAGATCTTAAGCGACCTAAACCAAATACTCCACGTATGGAGGCCCACTATTTTTCACAAAATTGTTTTTTAGACGACAATCAATTGCTCAATCAAATGGATCGTATCACACACATACCCGGTGGCATTGTGCAATCACGCTACGATTTGCTCTGCCCACCCACCACGTCTTTCTCATTAGTTAAACGCTGGTCAAAAGGCAAAGTAGTAATCGTGGAGGCGGCAGGACATGCTCAAAATGAGCCAGGAGTATTTGAAGCTTTACGAGATCTAATTGCTAAACTTGCGGATCTGATTGCTAACTAAATAAACATGTCGCAGTTTATACTGAAATTAAATTTCATCGGTTTAGTTATCGCATTTCTGTTTTCGTTTAGCACTTTTTGCAAAGCGGAGAGTTTTTCTTTAAGGCTGACTGAACAAGCTCTTGAAATAGGACAGCGCACATACCAAGTTAGCATTCCACACGGATATGTACTAGAAATTGTGAGCACGGACCTGCAACAGCCACGGATGATGACATTTACACAAGACAAAGAGCTGCTTATTGGTTCGAGATCCGGGAAGATTTATCGACTGCAACAGCCATATCAACAAGTCGAAATACTTGCCGATATGGGCGGCGGGTATCCGCATAGCGTAGCCGTGCGAGGCAATCAACTGCTTGTCGCAAAGAACAAAGGTGTATATCAAACCTCTTATCAAGCAAACGACCCACCTATTAAAAAGAATAAATTCGAATTACTAGCTACACTACCAAGTGGTGGGGGCCACTCCAGTCGTACTATTGGTGTTGGTCCGGACCAACGAATCTATGTAAGTCTGGGTATCAGTGGCAACTGTAGCAATCAATATATAGATGATTCATATAATGAAAAACAGCGTCGTGGCGGAATTATGGTATTAAATGAAACGACCAATCCTCCTAGTTGGAAGCCTTACGCAACCGGCTTTAGAAATCCAATTGGATTTGATTGGCAGCCAGATTCAAGCATGCTTTATGCAACCAACAATGGTCCCGATCATTGGGGCTATGAATTGCCCCCAGAATATTTTAGTCGTGCGGAAGCTGGTTCATTTCATGGCATGCCTTGGTTTCAGTTTGACGGAGACGAGGTTCGACGAGACAACTGCATAAAAATAAAACCACCGCGTACAGATGTCACGCTTCCTGAAATAACGTTTCCTGCACGTAATGCACCCATGGGAGTGGCTTTTATTTCATCGGGCCGATTACAGAATGATGCCATTGTTGCGCTGCATGGCTCCTGGGCAACACTGCCGGATGGAGGCCATGGGGGAGACCCTGCTACGCGTAGACGACCAAAATTGGTATTGGTACGGTTTGAAAATCAACAGGCGCAACGCATAGATGATCTTATCACAGGATTTCAACTCAACGATGGTACGCGTTGGGCGCGGCCAGTAGATGTGGCGTTTGGGCCCGATAAGGCAATCTATTTTACCAGTGATTCAGGCGTAAATGGATTGTTTCGTTTGCGATACTTAAATGAGGAAGATAAAAATTAAAATAGGAGAAAAGTTTATGTTTAGAAAGCTGTGTTTATTTTTTGTTTTGTTGATTTGTGCAAGTCTTGTGTCAGCACACGGCCCCACACGGCAAAAAGTTTCTAAAAAAATTATTATCGATGCACAACCAGAAGAAGTGTGGAACATTGTTAAAAATTTCCACGATATGAGTTGGCACCCCGCAATTACTGGTATCACTGGCGATGGAGGTAACGAACCAGGAGCCACGCGCACACTGTCTTTAGGTAATGGTGCGCAAATTCATGAAATTCTGGAGAAATATATCGAAGAAGACAAAAAGTTTTTTTATCGTATCACCGAAGTCGATGTAAAAGTATTGCCCGTAAGTAATTATTCATCTTGGCTAATGGTGCGAGAATCTGAGGCTGGAGGTACAGAGGTTGAATGGAAAGGTGCTTTTTATCGCGGCTATCAGAATAATAATCCGCCTCCCGAGCTAAGTGATGAAGCCGCCGTAAATGCTATCACAGGTGTATATAAAGCGGGCTTAGAAAATCTCAAGAAAATATGTGAAGGTGGGGAATAAATTATGTCGTCACGTGGTCACGTGGCTAGCGTTATGCATGTTTTCTCCTATAGATGCTGCACCTTATGCATTTATTACAAATCAAGGTGCAAATTCAGTTTCTGTAATCGATACACAAACAAATGAAGTTGTAAAAACACTACATGTTGGTGACAAACCTGCTGGTGTTGCGGTTACTTCAGACGGTAAACGCTGCTTTATCAGTAATCCAGAAAGTAAAACGATCTCTGTTATTGATGGCAAATCACTTGATGTAATTGCAGAATTCGCTGCAGGGGATGGGCCATTAGGTATTGCCATCGGTGCAGCAAACAAACGTTTATATGTTGCTGATTGGTATGAAGACCTTGTGCGTGTATATGATGTGCATGACTATCAACTTCTTGCCGAGATCGATGTCGGCGAGTCCCCATCCGGTGTAGTTGTGCATCCAAATGGCAAACAGGTTTTTACTGCAGATCGAGACAGCAATGCAATTTCAGTTATAGATACCGATTCACTAAATGTAATTCAACAAATCCAAGTGGGCGAACGGCCTTTTGGACTTGCATTGAGTAGATCAGGTGCGTATCTATTTACTGCAAATGTTGCCAGTGACAGTGTAACGGTAGTAGACACAAATACTTTTGACATCATTGATAACATTCCAGTAGGAGATACCCCTTATGCTATTGCAGTCTTGCAGGACGACAGTAAGATTTTCGTAACCAATCAACACGACGACACTATTAGTGTTATCGAAACGCAAACTTGGCAAGAAATTATGCGCTTAGATATCGGCGGTTTTCCAGAAGGCATACTTGCACATCCAGATGGAAAACATATCTACGTTGCAAACTGGTTCGATAATGAAGTGGTAGTATTAAATGCTATGAGTTTAAAAGTTATCACTCGAATTCCCACACAAGAAGGCAGCCGCGCCTTTGGAATATTTATTCCCGGTGGTTCTTAAATCTTCTGATTCTAGTCTTAATTGTTTTTTACGATTCACTTGATCATTTAGTAAAGACTTTCGTCGCCTTCTATACCAATTTCCCATTTTTCGGTAGAAACTTCGATAATCTTACCGGTGACAGCATCAATCTCCACTTTTGTTTCAACGCCATTATTACCAACGATATCAATCTCATAACTAGGCGCTCCGTCTGATTCTAGTTCGTATTCTAATTCCTCAACTCTACCGGGATAGGATTCAAGTGCGATTTTAATTGCATCTTCTTCAGTAATTTTTGCATGGTTTTTAAAGGCTCTTGAATCTGCAGAGGCAGACTCAGTTTCTCTTTCTATGATTTTACCTGTCGCGTCACACATGAATTCATACTCAAACCCATTTACATCTCTTGTTTCAAATTCATATACAGATTTTCCTTTAACTTCTAATGCTTCAAGTTTGACGAATTCACCTTGGTGTTCTTTTTTAATAGCTTGAATACATTTTTCAATAGCTTGGTCAGTTGCTGAAACCAGAGTTGGTGATACTGCAGCAAATATTATTAAATTAATTGAAATGATTTTTTTCATATATTGCCTCTATTATTATGCGATTGGCGTATTGTTGAAATATTATTTATATTTAATATACGAAGTACGGATTGTTTTGTCTAATGAGTATGAAAGAAAATAGCCAGATGATGAATGAATACAAAATAAGACTAGCTAAAATTAGAGATGCTACTCAAATTGGCGCCTTATCTCGCGAGATTATTGAATATGAATTAGGGTGGTCGTGGACACCACCACGTATTGCAAGAAAAATAAAATCTAGAAATGCGAATGTTGTAGTGGCCGCGAAACGAGAAAAAGTAATTGGGTTTGCAGTCATGGGGTATATCAAGGATGAAGCTCATTTAGATTTGTTTGGAGTAGACCCAACTTATCAACGCCAAGGGGTTGGTACGAAATTGATAGAGTGGTTAGAAAAAACGGCATTAGTGAGTGGAATAGGAATTATTTATCTTGAAACTCGACTCACAAATGCAACCGGTCGAAAATTTTATCAGAATCTTGGATACAAAAATATTCAGCGCATACCACGCTACTATGACGGTAAAGAGACTGCAATTCGATTGGCCAAAGATTTGTGGCTAAATGAATCGAGTAAAGCTACATAACAAAAGAAAAAAGTGGTAAGAACCCTTTTTCGTTTACGCAAACAATCTTGAATAAGTAATGCCGTTGAAAAATTATTAGTTAGGCTTCGTCTATGGGTACTAATTCACTAATAGTTTCACCAGTCTCAGCATCTTCAATCCACATGGTACAAATATTTTGTTCCAAACAGCATCTGCCTGAACCTATAGCCTTGGTACGTAGTTCATAGTTGTGGCCGGCTTGAGGTTTAAACTTAAGAAATTCGTGTCCCCTCCACGAACCAATTGGATCACGAGGTTGGTGCTTAACACATCCTGCTTCAACTAATTTCTCACCAGGCAGTAGCTCGAAGGTGCCTTTTTTTTCTTGTAACGGCTTACCGTCGATGGAGCTAATAAATGTGTATACATCTTGTTGAATTAAGGAC
Source organism: Gammaproteobacteria bacterium (assembly GCA_041576975.1). Taxonomy (GTDB): domain Bacteria; phylum Pseudomonadota; class Gammaproteobacteria; order UBA4575; family UBA4575; genus JBFGJY01. Next base: position 5,654 of record JBFGJY010000067.1, read on the forward strand.
AACATTGCGACATCACTACGTGGTTGTTTATCGCCTTCATACATTTGTGTCGTCTCGGATGTGCAACAGGCATATGGGACTAGTGATATAAGCACTGATGTTGTCCCGAAGGTACCACAGCCCTGTACAACTAGTGTTACAAGACAATAGGTGCTTATGAATATTTTTCGAACCAACATTGTGGATTCAGAGTAACTTAATTCGTTAGATTGCTATAGTTGATTTTAAAGCAGATTGTTTCCTTACAATAGCTTTGATAATCAATTAAGTTGCACGGGGTGTTCATGTAAGCATGGTATATTAACTGAATCATTCATTGAGATTTTGCATTTCTCTGCAAAATGACAACTTACGAAGCTTTTGGATTATTTTTTTCGACTAAGACATAATGCGAGCAATAAATACTTTGCATAGTCCGCATAAAAAATTATCAACATGCATTCTGTAAATTTCAGCATTTTATCCAAAATATTTGCGAGTAAAGGTTGTGTATGGCTACTACCGCTTTTACTTTATGGTTCGCAAATTGCTGCTCAGAATGTCTGCCAAACGGTTGCACAGGTAATTGAGATTGATACAGGTATATATGTAAGGCCGGGCCAGCATGGAATGGCTTTTGAGGTAGACAATATTGCCAATGTTGGTTTTATTGTTGGAGAAAAATGTGTTGCAGTCATTGATACCGGCGGCAGTTATGCAGAAGGCCAGGCGCTTTCGTGTGCGTTAAAACAGGTAACGGATAAACCCGTTTGTTATGTGATCAACACGCATGTGCATCCAGATCATATGCTTGGTAACCTCGCATTTAAAAAACAGGGTACCACTTTTGTTGGTCACGCCAAGTTGCCGCGCGCGATGGCCATATTGGGACCGACGTATTTAAAACGTGCGTCAGAATACGCAGGTCGTGAACTGTCTGAGGAACATATTGTATTTCCAGATCAAGTAGTGGAGGAGCAAATGGTGCTTGACCTTGGAAGACGCACACTTGTGTTGACCGCCCAGCCAACCGCGCACACTGAAACCGATCTAAGTATCTACGATCAAGCCACCAATACACTGTGGCTATCGGATTTATTATTTATGGAATTTATTCCTGTGCTTGCGGGTAGTTTAGACGGATGGCTTCAAGTGATTGAACATCTGCAAGCATTACCTGCTGAATGTGTGGTGCCAGGGCATGGGCCAGCGCGTGCACGTTGGCCTGAGGGCGCTGCCAATATGCTGCGTTATCTGACCACACTGCAGACGGAAACACGTGCATGGATTGCGAATGGTGGCGATATTCAAGGGGCTCAAGAACATATCGGCCTGAGTGAATCCAAACACTGGCAATTGTTTGATAACCTTCATAAACGTAATGTTATATCTGCATATACCGAGATTGAATGGGAGTAAGACAACAGGCGAACGGTTTTAGGCCTGCATGGTCAAATAGGCTATACTGTTCAACAACATAGATACTCACGTTTGACTTGAGGATGGTTCTGCTCATGCAACAGAAGATCATTTCGGACCTGTTGATTCGCGCCAGCGCATTATTTATTGCTGTTCTAATTACTATTCCCAATGTGCTCATTGCGAGTGATGATCCGAATGCCACCTGGAATGAAGGATTGCGTGAACATTATTTTAGTGACAAACCGATTTCCGAGACAGGTAATGTAATTGCTCTGGAAGCCCCGGTGCGGGCTGAAAATGGTGCGGTGGTACCGATTCGGATCCTCTCTCAAATTCCTCAAACAGAAGATCGCTTTATCAAAACCGTCACATTGTTGATCGACGAAAATCCAATACCATGGGCCGGCACCTTTCATTTTACCCCTCGTAGTGGGCGTGCCGATATTGATTTGCGCATACGCGTGAACACTTACAGCAATGTACGCGCAATTGCCGAAACTAATGACGGTAAATTACATATGACAAGTCGTTTCGTTAAAGCCAGTGGAGGATGCTCGGCCCCGGTAGGCTCTGATCTTGAAGCGGCGATGGCGCGACTTGGAAAAATGAAGTTTCGCTCTAAACCTGCAGCGGGACTGGATGAACCGATTCAAACTCAATTGGCCATTAGCCACCCTAATGTGACGGGCATGCAAATGGATCAAGTTACGAGGATGTATGCGCCTGCCCATTTTGTTAAAGAAGTAAAAGTCAGTTTTGAGGGCGAGCTGATCTTTTCTGCGGAAACTGATATCTCAATCAGCGAAAATCCAAACTTCAAGTTTTTCTTTGTTCCACAGCAAGAAGGACAGCTCATTGCAGAAGTGACCGATTCAACTGGGCTACAATTTTCGCAAGTCTATAAAATGGGACCAGATTCCATCCTAGATCGTATCGCAGACCAGCCTGAAAAAGACGTCGGCAACGATAAAATTTAACTAAGTTTATCAAACCTACATTCTTGCGGAATGTTTACATAAACACTCTTGCATACTTGCTATTGTTCTACAGCGAAATCGACTACTCTTTTTAACAACGCATTTGTATTTGCGCATAATTCAACACATCTAGGGTCATCTTCGGGCACAAGCTTCGCATCAATTTGCACTTTTCCGTGTTGTTCCCAAACCGCAATTCTACACGGCATGATGGTTACGTACTCAGGATCAATTTCTAAAAATTGTTTTGCTACTTCAAGACTGCAAGAACTGACGATGGCATAGTTAGGAAAAGGAATGTCATGGCGTTCCGCGATGACTTTGCCGACACTGTTTATAGAAGTAATGTTGTAGTTTTCATTACTAATTGCAAATTCAAGATCTTGCATTACATCATCGAAGTTTTTATCTGATGTCGCTCGATAGCGATGTGCAGAGATCTGTACGCAATCGTTTTGCGTTGTATGTTGTGGTTGTAGAATTATTAAAGTGCTGAGGAGAACTACTCCAATAAAAATTGTAATAAGAATGACAACACGCAGCATATTTTAAGATCTTAGCTAGCAAGAAGCTGCGCCAGAATACGATTGATTTCTTTAAAATCATCCTCCGCTAAACCAAGCATGGCAAAATGGCCCCAGAGCGTGTCGATTACGTGAAGTTCACTATTAGAAATCAATTCTTGTTCAGCTTTACAGTCTCGTACCGGGAAAAACATGTCTTCAGAAAATGCAATAACTGCGGTTTGGGCCTGAATTCGACCAAGTGCTTTACCCAAGTCGCCGCCATAGGGCTCACTAGAATCGCCATGTTTCCATTTATCCGCCATGGCAAGAAGTGCATTGGGGTCCATCGGTGCAAACCAACCTTGCCAAAATCCGGTTAAAAATTCATCTTTTGATTTGAAATCGAGATTTTTCCACTGTTCCTGCTTATAAAACTCTGTGCAGACCCCCATTAATGCAAATATATTGGCGAGTCTGCGCAAGCCCGTGTCAACGGCATTCGCTGTGGTGTATTCACCATTGTTCCAGGCAGGATCGGAACGTAAGGCATCACAATATACATCTACATAGAGTGCATCATGTGGTGTACATTTTGCTGTTCCGGCAATCGGTGCCGCACGTTTGACCATATCCGGATAGCGAATGGCCCACTCATAAGTTTGTTGCGCACCCATAGACCAACCCGTTACCAACTCGATGCTGTTAATACCTAAATGTTTACAGAGTTGATGTTGCGCGCGTACATCATCAGAAATACTGAGCTTCGGAAACTTTGACATGGAGTAGGGATCAGGGGTGTTATGTGGCGAGCTGGATAAGCCATTGCCGAGTTGATTTGGAATCACTACGAAATACTTGTCTGGATCCATCGCTAAGCCAGACGCAACATAGTGTTTCAGGCTGCCGCTAGTACCTGAAAACATAACTGGAAAAAGGATGGCGTTATCGCCACTTGAATTGAGTTTGCCATGGGTGGCATAAGCGAGTTTGGCGTTGGGTAATTTTCCACCGCGATCTAATGCAAAGTCACCTAGATCGAGCACTTCAAAATCACCGTGATTTTCTTTTGAATAAAAGTCATTTTGTAACATGACTCTTCCTCCTTTGTTATTTTTATGGATGATCGTTTGTTAATTAATAGGCTTCGTTAAGCAGCTCACGTACTTTCTTTTCATAATTTTCCTCCGAAAGCATACCGTTGTCTCGCATAAATTTAAGTTTTGCAAGCTCCTCTTTGGTTGTGCCCAGTCTGTCAGTGCTAACGGCTTCTTCGCCAATGTTATTTTTAATTGCACTATTTGGATCTATTGTATACCCCAGCAGTTGATTTGTATCGATACTAATCCAATCCGCTCGAGTAACTCCGTTTACATCTATTTCTTTCACTACTGCATTTGTAGTAGCAATCGTGAAATCGATTTTTCTTGATTGCACGATGCGTGAACCAAATTGTGTATTTTCGCTATCAGCTTGTTGTCTTTCACTGTCTAGGTTGGATTTTTTCGCATTCTGAATTTCAGCAAAAAGCAGGTGCAGTTTGCTGTCATACCAAAAAGCTCGGCCCTTTTTTACTGCAAGATTTGCCAAACTCCCTTGTCCAGACTGAGTCTTGAACAAGATATCTTGTTCAGGGCTTGCTTTTGCTAAGGTACTCGATAATGTTTGGCTAAGAATATAAATTTCGTTGTCGCCAAACAGCCGATTATCACTTTTAGAATTCTTACGTGTCTTGACTAAAACCGATGACAGCATCGTGGCAAGTGTAGGCACAGATACGATTACGGGTTGATGATTGGGTATTGCATCCTCAAAGTCTTGTGGCACAAGCGCGACAAATTGATTGTCAAACATAAAAATAACTTTGTCATCAGATGTGCTCGTTACACTTGAAGATGCAAGTAGTAAGATCCAGAAGAGCATGAGAGAAATTGGGAATTTTCGTTGTGGTTTGTACACAGTTTCAATTTTTTTAGTGTATAGCTCGTTTGCAAAAGAATATCGTGAAATGAGTTAATTGCATAACAATCCTTGTTGTTTATGTTAGTTAATGTTGGTTGCTTTATACCAATGCGCCTCAGGAAAGCTGTAATCCATCTTAATTCTGAGCTAGTACACTATTCCCACCAAGTGTGATGACTGAAGAGAGATGTGGAAATTTTGATTTTCGAAGGTTTTACAGCCAGAAGAATTTAATACTACGCGATTGCGTGACTTCAATACGTTTCGTCAACCAATTCTTGGACTTTTTGTTGGTAAAGTTCCTCAGTAATCAAGCCTTCCTCGCGCAACTCTTTTAATTCTGCTAAACGTTGTTTTAAGTCCTGGCGTTGGCTTGGGGTTGTAGGCACAACTGTATTTGTGTTTGCAGGAGATTGTTGCACGGCTACGGCTGGGGCTGGCTGTTGCAGTTCGGGTGTCTTGCCTGTGACAATGTCGGGATCAATGGTGATCCAATCTAAGCGTACTTTGTCATCTGGATCTTTATATTGTGTAATTCCGGGTACGGATGCGAACACAACTTTCACACGATCTGATTCTGCAGTGCGGGAACCAAATTTGCGTACATAGGTGTCATCTTTTTTTTGCCCGAAAATCCATTTTGTTTTATCACCCGTCTGCACTTCGCCAAAGATGATATGCAATCTGTTATCCCGCCAAAACGCACGGCCCGTATTGATTGCCAAACGCTTGGTAATTCCTCCTAGCTGTGGCTTGCCACCATGAATGCGAAACAGGATGTCTTGTTGAGGTGATGCAGACCTTAATGCATCTGCAAATACACGGCTTAGAACATTAACTTCATGCTCCGAAAAAAGTGGTGCGCCAATGTCTGCTTTTTTGCCGCCAAATGTAAATCTACTTTTCTTTTCATTAACTGTGATGACAAATATCATTTCAGCAAGCGTGTCGATAGGCACCACTGCAGGATGATCGTTTTCGGGTGTGATGGGTGGACCATCTTGTGGTACCAATGAAACAAATTGTTCATCAACTTGCCAAACAATTTTTCCAGGAGGGGTTTGGTTTGCAAGCACATACGGAAAAGAAACGGATGCACAGACAAGCACAAATAAAACAGAAATTTTTGGTCTCATGATTAGGATAGTAAACAACTAAGCCGATAAAACAATACCAACGATTTGGGTATATATAAATTAGATAAAGACAATAAAAAAAGGGTGCGAAACTTCACACCCTTTTTAGCAGCTTTTCCTTAAGCTAGAGCATATCCTTAAGTGAAATTAAAAGAACATGATCGCACCAATCGCCAGTGTATCTTCTTCAGCTTCCGTGCCGTTATGAGCTTCCGCTTCTGTATTGGTGTATTCTATCACTAAGTTTAACGCTTGATTGACGGGGTGGTAGACACCTAAGACCCACGACTCATTGGTTTCAACTAGATTTACGCCACCAGGTCCAGAAACTAAACGGTCGGTTGTATTATCATCAAGATTACTCTCACCCCAACTTACGCCAAGCTTGGTACCAATGTTAGGTAAGGTAAACATCCCTTGTATATAGCCACCATCGGAGTCACGTGATTCACCATTCGCTGAGAATGCATCCAGCAAGTAATCCGTGGTACCGATGCCATCACCATCATAGTAATAGCCGACGAGACTTACTGGGCCAACCTCAATTCTGCCGCCCACATCAAATCCATCTGAATCGGGACTGTCGTCTGCCAGCACATTTAGCGGGTCATCAAATTCGACACTCTGAGTAATGTAGCTGGCCCAGAGCTTGCCTGAAAAGTCACCCGTATCAAATCCATAATTTACTTTTGCCTCGAATCCAAAGGTGTCTGACTCTTGACCATTACCACCACCGGTTAAGGTTGTTGCGCTAATGCCTCCTGGAACAGCGCTGGTTAAATTTGCAATGCTGCCGGTGCCCCAAGGATCCACCAATGCAGCAGTGAATGAGAATCCGTTCCAGGTAGGGGAGGTATATTGGATCTGTGCCTTCCAATCGGCATAGATATACCCAACACCAATGCGACCTAAAGTAGTATTTCCACCAGTTGCAGCTAGATCAGAAACAGTACCGACACCCAGTAGAGTCATGTCATTTAAAATGGCGTCGGAACCAAAAACGCCAAGATCGCGACCGAGCTTAAAACTTCCCCATTGATCTTTGTTGCCAAATTCAATAAAAACTTGGCGAAAGTTAGAGCTGTTAAGCCCTAATGAATTTCCTAATGGCGCGCTAAAGTCACGACCAGAATCAACGCCAGGTTGAAAGCCAAGGGTTACGCCACTGGTAAAACCTGAATCAGTGGTGTTTTTGGCATTAAATCCTAGCCAAGAGGGCAATAAGCCCGTTTGCACATTATTTGAATCGAAGTCCGAACCGAAGGATCCACATGCTAAGCCACCGTCTACAGTCTGCCCGTTACTATCTGCATCACAATCAATATCGGTACCAAAGGCATTGACGTTGCCGAAGAAATGGACATCCCAGGAACCCATGCGCATCTTTAGGCCTTCAAAGGCGCCTTCGGCTGCGAAACTCGTCATTGGCAGCAGCAGCAGAAGGGCTAGTGCTGAAGCGCTAGCGGCCCCTTTAGCCTGCCAAAAGAAATGTTGTAATTTTCCCCTCATCGTATTTCCCTCCACATTCATTAGATTTTAATAAAAGCTTGACAATTTACGAGGAAAATCGCCAAATTTATTGAAAACATTCTGTTTTTCCCCTACACAAGTTCAATTATGTATTTTTAATATACCTGTTTAACTAGGTAATTCTGTGGCAATCATACCACTGTGTCGCACTTTTACCACTAC
>JBFGJY010000068.1:0-12981 GCA_041576975.1 Gammaproteobacteria bacterium
ATCATATTGGCTACAATCGGCCTTGGTGCTAGTTCTCCAATCTTTTTAAGTTGTTCAACAGAACCTGGAGCTTCTACAAAACTAGCATCTGCGCCTAAGTCGCGTGCCGCTTTTACGCGTGTGATGGCTTCATCTAAACCAATGACAGCCTCTGCATCTGTACGTGCAACGATAAAAAAATCATTGCTTTCTCTGGCATCTATTGCTGCTTTAATTTTTTGCAAGTAATCTTCACGATCAATTACTTTTTTATTGCGCATATGCCCACATTTTTTTGGCCACACTTGATCTTCTAAAAAACAACCTGCAGCTCCTGCATCCATTAATAGTTCAACAGTGCGATATACATTGAGCGGATTCCCATAGCCCGTATCTGCATCAACTATGATTGGAATTGATACACTTGCACAAATTGCACGTGCTCTTTCCACAACTTCGGTTTGGGTTAATAAGCCAAAATCAGGTTCACCAATGGTTGCGGCTGCTAATGAATAACCAGAAATAAACGCCATTGGAAAACCAACCTGTTCAGCTATTTTCGCTGATAATGTGTCGTAAATGCCTGGAAAGGCTAATGCACCAACTTGATCTAGAATGCTTTGGATTCTATTTGCTGTCATAGAATTACTCCGTTTTTGTTATGATTATTAGGGAAAGTCTGATTTATTCCTTTCTGGAATAAATCATCCATGTCGAGTCCGGTACACGCCCACACTCGCCTCCGCCGAATCAATCCCTTATGCGATTGATTCGCATGCGGTACATCCATAATATTAAAGAATCTCTGAATAAATTAGAGATTCCTTAGAAATATGTAGATGAACTATGTATTATTTAACTTATCAAATTGAACACAGTAATCAACGAGCTTTAACCATGAGTGCTAGGATTATACCTTCTGTGATAAGAATTAAATGTATTTTTCATATCACTATCTTTCTAACTCTACTATCCGTCAGCGGAAGTCATGCCTCCGATTGGACAGAAGTAAGAACGCTAAATGGAAAGTTCACAACGCTTTCTCAGCACTTTGAAGAAAATAAATGGACGCTTGTTATGTTGTGGACTACTAACTGCGGAATTTGTGTGCGCGAGTATCCCATAATGTCAGAATTTCATGACAAGCATAAAGATATTGATGCAAAAGTACTTGGCGTATCGCTTGATGGCTACTCTCAATTAGAGAAAATTACTCGTCATATTAGTGAAATGCCAATGTCTTTTGACAACTTAATTGGCGAACTAACTGTGGTGGCTTTTAATTATGAGGCATCCACTGAAGAACCCTTACAAGGCACTCCAACATATATGATGTTTAACCCACAAGGACAACTTGTTGGACACAATCCTGGGCCTGTCAAAATTGAAGCCTTAGAAAAGTTTATTCAACGTCACTAGCACACATTGTCGATCTATTTATAGACCTGATGATATATCTCTGCAAACCATTCGGGACGTTGCAGTACTACATACAATAACAATACAGCAGTAATGGGAAGTGGTATTACGGTATCTACTAATAACAATAAAATTACATATATCAAAATTTGTGTTTCTGTATTCATAGCAGTCAACTTAATTTTTATCTATTGCATATTTTGCCAACACCTCTAGTTCAACATACTCCAAAACAGAACTATGTGTTGACTTTAAATATATTTTAGGGGCTTTATTGGCTTCAAGCGCTTCTATCCAACGTTGCACACACAAGCACCATCGATCACCTGGTTTTAATCCAGGAAAATCAGCAGCAGGGAATGCAGTTGTTAAGTCATTGCCCTTAGACTTTGAGTATTCCAAAAATTCATCAGTGACTTTTGCACATACTGTGTGCATACCAATGTCGCGATCATCCGTTTCACATTTACCGTTTCGAAAAAAACCAGTAGAAAGCTCGTCACAACAACTATGAAGATCGCCACCAAGTACATTTTTTTGCATGGTTATACCTAAAAATCTGACAATACATATTAACTAAAACGTAATAAAGGATAAATTCCGTCGCTGTGCAACGGCAATACCTAGCAGTATGATTGCAAGCGCAATAGATTCTTTTATACCGATGAACTCATTTAGAAATACTATTCCCATGAGGACAGCCCAGACAGGAATTAAGTAATTAATTTGCGATAAAAATGATGGCCCAACACGAGCAATGACAGCAAAATAGACAATCGTTGCTATTGCTGTTGGAAATACACCTAATAATACTAGCGATATAAACTCAATACTATCCAGTTTAATTATCCATGCGTCATTAGAGCTTAGCAACATAGGCAACATGATTAAACTAGCAATAACTAAGACGGCTGTAGAAATTGCTAGAAAACTTTCATTAGGCAAACGTTTCGCCAATATCGTATTTATTGCATAACTGATAGCACCCCCTAAAATCGCTAACATGGAAATCACTACATTTGCACCACTTTCAAATTTAGCTAATGCCGCCGGCCCTAATAATACAAGAATCCCCAAAAAACCTAACAAGAAACCTACCACTCGATTTGTGGTTAGAGGCTCTCCGACTACAAAGAAATGGGCTAACACAATCGTAGTCAACGGCATAACTGCCATTAAAATACCAGCAATGCTGCTGTCCACAGTTTGTTGGCCCCAGCTAATTAAATAGAACGGCAGACAGTCACCAGTAATAGCTAATGCAATTATGAGTAACCACGTATTACGCAAAAAACCAAAAGACTCTTTACGTAATAGCGCTATTAATAACAATATGATCGCAGCGATTATGATTCTACCAGCTGCTACTATTGCAGGTGAGAATTCTTGGACTGCTAGCTTGGTAAACATAAAGGCGCTACCAAACATAATGACTAAGGCGATGAGACCCAGCCAGTCTAAAGGTTTTGCATTTTGCATGACTACACGTTCATTTGGACAAATGTCAAATAGTGATATATCTTAATAACGAACCAACACTTCGTATGACAATTTTGTTTTACTTTCAGCTGGCACCTTGATTTTCCACTCTGCTGTACCTGCTGCTACTTTTAGATGTGGATGACTTTCTTCTTGCATTTTCCAATCACCTGGAATTGGTTCATGCACTGCCACCTCAACTTCTTCATCTTTAGCATTTTTTAACACGACTTCAAAGCTAGCGCTATATGCATGACTATATTTTCCAATTGCAGTTGCTTTTTTAAAATTTGTCTGCTTCTTATCAGCGGTAATATCAAATGCATCACCTAATTTTAATCTAATCTTTTCATTTTTTGGTGTATGATCAATTCGATCTTCTCCTACAAATTGAGCATTTCCTGATTTGTCATTTTTATAAACTCTAATTACACCTTTAGGTAGTGGCATGCCAAGATTGGATACCTCTTTATTTTCAAACTCTACGAATACACTAACTTTAAGTTTTTGCCCGATATCACCATACGAACTACGATAGTAGTAGTCCTGCCCTTTAAGTAAAAATTCTTTTTTAACAGGAATTTTGGTTGCACTTAATAGCGATACCTGCTTGGTTTGATTATCAGCAATCGTGGTAGGACGTTGCAATGTATACAAATGATATTCAAATAAGCCTTCTTCGACCATCGCTGGAGCACTCTTTGGAACTATAGATTTAGACTCTAACATCCCTCTTTGACGAAATTGCATATCCTGACGTACTTGATTTACATCGCCAGCAACCAATTGTAATTTTGCATTTTTATAGGTCGTTCCACTTTGATTCGTTAGTGTCACCCATCCGGTTAAATCGACAAACTCATCCGTGTGATTTAGCTCGGCGACATAATCTGCTTTCCAACCTAGACCACTGGTTAAATAACTTAGCTGTAATGCCTGCTTTTTACTTGTCCCGCTATTTAGAGAAATTACAAGGGTTGGGCGATCTCGTAAATTAGCCGGCACTTCATCGAATATGATACGTCCAGGAAATCCAGTTTCGATTCGATCCCCTATACGCAATACCACGCCATTATTTACACTTAATACCTCCCCTTCTTCTATCGTTTCCTCGCCCGTTGTTGGATGGACTTTGACAATTCGGACTTTTTTACCTACATATTTCTCTAAAAGTTTTTGGGGAGTCAATAAATCAAAATCAAAGTTCTGTTCGATCAAGTGAAAGCCATGCGGATGATCTATGCTGCGTAACAAAGCTGTCTCAGGTCGTATTTGTGCACTAACTTCACGAAAAGCTAGCCTGTTGAAACCACTGCCTAATTTTATGAGGCGCAAATCTTTTACAAGTGCTAACTGTTCATTGTAAATCGTGACTGCAACTTCTTGTTGGTCTTCCAATGAACTTCGTATTTCATCTACTGCAGAAGCTGAGCCTGCAACTAAGAAAAACAATAAAGCTGATGGCAGTTGAGATGTAATCTTCATCTTAACTTTCCTTAAAGATTTCATAGTGAGTCCTTTTAGCTAAAGATAATAAATACTGAACTAATAGCGGATCAATACTTCATACGTTAATATTGTCTTACTTTCTGCTGGTACCTTAATTTTCCATTCAGCTGTGCCAGAAGCTACTTTTTCATGAGTATGACTTTGTTTTTTCATTTTCCAATCACCTGGAATTGGCTCATGCACGGCTACTTCTACTTCCTCATTTTTTGCGTTTTTAAGCTCAATTTCAAAACTTGCCATATAAGCGTAGTTGTACTTACCTAGCGCATGTGCTTTTTTAAAGTTTGTTTGTTTTTTATCAGCAGTGATATCAAATGCATCACCTAGCTTTAATCTTACTTCTTCATTTTTCGGAGTATGATCAATATGGTCTTCACCAACAAATTGTGCATTACCAGATTTATCATTTTTGTAAACCCGCACTACACCTTTCGGTAGTGGCATACCAAGGTTTGAGGCTTCATCATTGTTAAATTCTACAAAAACACCAACTTTTAATTTCTGTCCAATTGAGCCATATGAACTGTGATAATAATAGTCTTGGCCTTTGAGCAGAAATTCTTTCTTAACAGGTATTTTTGTTGCGCTTAATAAAGACACTTGTTTTGTTTGATTATCAGATATAGTTGTTGGGCGTTGTAAAGTATAGAGATGATATTCAAATAAACCCTCTTCTACCATGTTTGATTCTTCTGCTAATGCATCTGCCGCTACCATATCTAATTTTCTGCTTGCACGCACAAGTTCATTTTGCACTCGGTTCACATCACCAGCAACAAGTTGCAAATTTGCATTCTTGTATGTTGTGCCACTTTGATTAGTTAAGGTTACCCAACCTGTTAGGTCAACAAAATCATCTGTTTGATTTAGCTCCGCAACATAATCTGCCTTCCATGATAAACCACTCGTGAGATAACTTAATTGCAGTTTTTGTTGCTCTGATGTACTGCTATTTAGTTGTAACACTAAAGTTGGGCGATCACGCAAATTTCCAGGTACTTCATCAAATACAATCCTTCCTGGAATACCCGTTTCGATTTGCTCACCTATACGCAATACCACACCATTATTTACACTCAACACTACCGCATCAAGATACGTTTCTTTACCAGTTTTGGGATGCGTTTTAACAACTCTGACTTTTTTACCCACATATTTCTCTAAAAGCTTTTGAGGAGTCAGAAGATCAAAATTAAAGTTTTGTTCGATAAGCTGAAAGCCGTCAGGATAGTCTAAGCTTCTAAGCAATGCGGTCTCAGGCCGCATATGTGCACTCACTACACGAAAAGCCAGTTTGTTGAATCCACTATTCAATCGAACACTGCGTAAATCTTTTACAAGTGCTAACTGGTCATTATAGATCGTAACCGCAACCTCGCGTTGATCACCTAATGTACTTCTAATTTCATCCTGATCTATACTTGCTACTACATGTCCACACAGCAAAGTAGCAAGAAAACTTAATATTATTGATGCTTTACACTTACTGAGTCGCTTCATACTTAATCCTTTATTTTCTCTTGATTTGTATGCTTAAACGATCAGAACGCAAGTTTGGGTTAAACTAGCAGTGTGAAAACTGGAGATTTTTGTAATCCGCATTTATGACTAGACCAAAGGGCATATCCACTCGTTCCACTTCTGTGAAGGCTTTTTTAGAACAAGCCTCCAAAGTGCCAGCCCCCGCAGAGTCTAAATCTCTGGGAAGATTAATATTTGGTATGGATGCAACAGCTAGTCGCGAGCCTTGTTGGGATATGGCCTGCCAGATCCAAGCTGATATGTTTACTGAGACAGCGGCTCTGGGACAGCTACAAATTCAGCTTTGTTATTACCAAGGTTATGGTGAATTTTATGCGACAAATTGGACACAAAATGCAATGCAATTGCGACAAAAAATGACATCTGTTCGATGCAAATCGGGTCAAACTCAAATTCAGCGCATACTCAAGCACACTCTTTCACAAGCCAATGACCATAAAATTAATGCCTTAGTCTTCATTGGTGACCACATAGAAGAATTAGCAGACAAGTTATTAGAAACTGCAGGACAGTTAGCATTACGCGGTATCCCCGCGTTTATTTTTCATGAAGGCAATGACCCAATAGCAGAACAAACTTTTCGGCGAATATCAAAAATCACGAAAGGGGCTTATTGTCGATTTGACCAATCGAGCGCAGAACAATTGCGTGCATTACTTAATGCAGTTGCAATCTATGCTGTTGGTGGGCTTAGTGCCCTGAATACACATAGCCAACATCACTCTCATATAAAAAATGAAATCATAAAACAGCTGACAAACCAATCTTCATGATTCAACAACTTTTAATTATTGCCGCAATAATTGGGATATGGTTGTTCATTCGCTGGGTACGAAAGCAGCCTAAACAAAAACAATTTCAATCGATAGCTATCCTGGTAGCGATTATCTTAATTGGCTTAGCAGCGACAGGAAGGTTACACTGGTTATTTGCACTTTTTGCAGCAATCGTGCCTGTATTTCAAAGAGTGCTTGGACTAATTAGTTATGTTCCTTTACTAGGAAGATTGTTCACTCAGTTTAGAAATACACAATCAAGTCCAAACATGAATCAGCATTCAAGTGTTGAAACAGAATACCTGAGCATGACATTAGACCACTCTACTGGGGTAATGAGTGGTAAGGTTAGAAAAGGAACACACATCGGGAAAAAACTGGAAGACTTATCGATTACAGAGCTAATTGAATTATATAAGGAAATATCACAATTTGATTCAGATTCAGCTCAGTTGTTAGAAACTTACTTAGATCGTACTCATAAAGATGCATGGCGAGAGCATATCGAAGAAGAATTACATACTAACCATCAAGCTTCACAAGATACTATGATGACTACAGATGAGGCCTACAACATTCTTGGTTTAAATAATAATGCATCGCGCGAAGACATCATTGAGGCACACCGCAGATTAATCCAAAAATTACACCCCGATCGAGGAGGAAACGACTATTTAGCTACTAAAATTAATCAGGCAAAAGATTTTTTACTTAAAGAAGCAGCCTAGTAACGACCGAACCCAAAATTATTAAAATGTTCTGGAAAAAACAGTGGAAAAAAAGCCAAAAATCTAAAGGCATAGAACAAATTGAGATACCCGCCTATAGCAAAGAAGGTGGACGCATAAAATCCTTAGAGAGGCAAGGCCTTACAACCAGTGCGTCTTACGGTGGCATGGGTGTACGAGAACTTCAACTTCGCATGGAGCTGCTCGTTGATCGAGTAATTTCATCTCACCGTAGTGTATTTGAGCCAGCTAAAGAGCTTGCTGGGTTTGCTAAAGTTGACCAAGACAGGTTTTTAAATTCTGTTGAGAAGATTTGTAGTACAAGTGTTGAGCTTGCCTACAATTTTTGCCACTTCGCTCCGAAAAGTTTGCAAATTGTTGATGAAGAAAAGTGGGATGAATGGATTGTTAAACTTTTAGAAGTCTATGACGAAAAAGGTGTAAATGGTGCCATCAACACCATGAAGAATGTTGATGAGTACATCCAATCTATCACGAACGCTCCGGCAAGTGTCACTTTAGAAGAAGTATCTCGAGTGTTAGAAAGTTTTGTAACCGGATTAAATGGAAGAAAATTAAGCATTGAACCCAGCGATAATTTTTACACAGACACTGAAACTATTCGCCTTCCTGATATTTCTACAGAATTTAACAGACGTGAAGATAATTTTGCCTTGTATAAGGCTATGACGGTTCATCAATGGGCACAGACTTGGTTTGGCACATGGCGTATGAATGTAGATGCACTAGTCAAGATATATAAAGATCCGAAGCGAGCACTTGACTTATTTCATAAACTAGAAACCATTCGCCTGGATGCCTGTATAGAACGTGAATTACCTGGAATAGCCCGCACTATGAATGCCTTAAGCAAGGATCTGGAAGGCGAACATGTATCAAATAACTGGCAACGCGCGATAGAAAAGCTCCAAGAAACTGATGCTACTGTTCAAGATACAATGTTTTTTTTAGAAACTGTATATAAAGAACAGACCGCCCCAAAAGATAAAATCTATCAGGGCAACTTAAACCCACGCGAGACCTGGAAGACTATACAAACTAGAGTAGAACGTGAAAAAGATAGATTGAAAGAGAGGCTAGCTGAACTACAACGCGAACTTGAAAGTAATAAGACCGATGAAACAACGAACGAAGAATCAAATGAAGATGGTAACGAAGGCTTTTCAGTACAAGAAATAGAAGACGACTCCATGCCGGATGGCTATAAAATCGAATTACAATTTGATGATAGGGCCACAGACCTCCCTGATGAGGTACTACAATTATTGGAGTCTATCTTACAAGACTTGGGAGAAATCCCTGACGAATATTTAGAGCCTGCAGGTCACAGTATTTACGACGACAATGCCGAAACTAAGCAGGATTCCATCTCTACTGGAAAAGAAAAAAACGAAGAAGAATATTTATATGATGAGTGGGATCATTCGCGTCAGAAATATCGAAAGGAATGGTGTCATCTTAAAGAACTAACCGTCCGACCTGTGCATGATGATTTTGTTACCAAAACCTTACACAAACATCGTGCATTGTTAAAACATTTGCATCGAACATTCGAAGCCCTGCGCGAAGATGACAAGCGACTTAAACGCCAACCTTATGGAGATGATATCGATATCGATGCGATTATTGAAGCATTTTCTGAAACAAAAATAGGCTTGGAAGCATCACAAAACCTTTTCACTAAATCACGCAAGATTGATCGTAACATTGCAGTAATGTTTATGATCGACATGAGTGGTTCCACAGCAGGATGGATCAATGAGATGGAACGTGAAGCATTGGTGCTACTTTGCGAATCACTAGAAATACTTGGCGATCGTTACGCCATTTATGGATTTTCTGGATTAACTCATGAACGCTGTGAACTGTATAAGGTAAAAGAATTTGACGAATTGTACAGTGATGAAGTCAAAGCACGAATTAGTGGTATACAACCAAAGGACTACACGCGTATGGGAGCTGCAATACGCCATTTAACAAAATTGTTACATCAAGTAGAAGCACGCACTAAACTCTTAATTACTTTATCGGATGGCAGACCCGATGACCAAGACGGTTATCGAGGCCCGTATGGAATTGAAGATACGCGAAGGGCTTTAATAGAAGCAAAATATTTAGGCATTCATCCATTTTGCATTACGATCGATGAAGAAGCGATGGATTATTTGCAACATATGTATGGAGCCGTTAACTTTGCAGTAATTGATCAAGTCGACAAGCTTCCGTATAAAGTCTCAGATATTTATCGACGTATTACTGTTTAAAATCTTAATTACATAATTCTATTTCAATGGCCTCTAACATGAAAAATAGTCAGCGGCTAGATGCCGTGCAAAGTCCTATTATCCCTTTTGTTGGCGAATTGACTCGAAAGCATTCGGGTACAATTTCATTTGGACAAGGGATTGCGTTTTATGGCCCTCCATCTCAAGCATTTCGCAAAGTGCAGCAATGCCTGGCTGATCCATCCATAAATCAATATGGACCTGTTGAAGGTATACCCGAGTTGCAACAGGCGTTAACGCATAAACTTAAAACTGAAAATAATATTAATATTAATGCTGATAATACGATTGTGGTTACGGCTGGCTCGAATATGGCTTTTAACACCACCATACTTGCGGTAACAGATCCAGGCGATGAGGTGATTTTGTCTCTTCCTTATTACTTTAATCATGAAATGTCCTTAGTCATGGAACAATGCAAACCTGTCCTTGTTCCTAACGATGCAAACTTTCATTTGAAGTTTGACAAACTAGAGGCTGCGATTACTAAAAGAACCAAGGCTATTGTTACAATTAGCCCTAACAATCCCAGTGGCGCTGTATATACAAGAGATGAATTGATCGCCGTTAACGATCTTTGTCGAAAACATGGCATTTATCATATAAGTGACGAGGCATATGAAAATTTTTTTTACGATGAGCATAAGCATTTTTCAGTAGCCTCTAATCCTAATACAAGCGAATACACAATTTCACTATTTTCATTCTCAAAAGGATACGGATTTGCTG
This sequence comes from Gammaproteobacteria bacterium, assembly GCA_041576975.1. Classification (GTDB taxonomy): domain Bacteria; phylum Pseudomonadota; class Gammaproteobacteria; order UBA4575; family UBA4575; genus JBFGJY01. The sequence continues at coordinate 10,468 of JBFGJY010000068.1, forward strand.
GTTGGCGAATTGGTTATATGGTGATTCCTGAACATTTATTAAACGCAGTTAAAAAAATACAAGATACGATTTTGATTTCACCACCAGTGATATCTCAACATGCTGCGATTGGTGCGCTTGAAGCTGGCGAAGCATTCATTCAGCCTAAACGTGAGATGATGTCTAAAAAACGTGAGGTTGTTTTAGATACACTTACTGATCTCTCTTGTTTAAAAAATAAACCTTCATCAGAAGGTGCACTTTATGTATTACTCAATATTGATACTCTGATGGACGATATGCAATTAACAAAGTTTTTAATTGAGAAATTTGGTGTTGCAACCATCCCAGGTTCAGCCTTTGGTATCCATCAAGATTGCTTCTTAAGACTGTCATATGGGGCTTTAAAAGATAGTGATATTGCCGCTGGATTAAAGCGTCTCAGAAAAGGCTTAGATTCACTTTTGGCTTAAAGTGCTTAGTCTCTATCAGGTTGGAATTAATGATGAATGATGCTCGACTATTTTGTAATCCCCACTATCAAGTTTACAAATAACAAATGTATATCGAGCAGGAAGTGAAATTAATTCTATATCAACGTAAGAAAAATCATAGGTCCCAGAATAAATACTGACGCCAGAATAAGCTCTATTTTTAGCAGAGCTGAAGTTAACTTTAAAGTTTTTCCTTTGAAATAACTTTTGGAAATAATCCTTTATTAATTCAGGATTATCGCGAAGTATTGTAGAGAAAGTCCCCCATAGCATTGCATTGTTCGCATATAGTTTAACAATATTTGTCAAATCACCATTATTTATATATATTTCCCATTGTTTTAATACGTGATCTGCATCCATATTCAGTCTTTCACTAATTAGCATAAGGCATTAATCGTTAGCTCAAGAGTATCAACAATCATATTAAAAACTAATATTAATATTATCAAAATTATCTTAAAAAGTTATACCCCTATTTATAACTTTGGATACTCTCACTGAAAATTAGTGCTAGAAAATAATTCAATTATATTTCAACCATGCTTCTGGTTTACAATAGCCACACATAGTTAGGCTTCTAATGATAAGCCTACACATAACATAGAATTTCCTTCCAAAGCTTAGACTAAACCATTTAAGGGATTTTGCTTTGACTAATCCTACTAGGGCTTATTTGTGTGAAAAATATGATTACTGATCTTAGACTTTACTGTTGTTCCACTTGTTGATTATACAACCTCGAAATCTATTCACGACATGATCGGTGATGCTATTGAGACAAATCGGAAAGTATATCTTGTGGGTATGACAGGCCAAGTAGCCACATTGCTTGAGAGACTTGGAGTATTAAAATCTGTTAGCCAAAAATTTAAATTAAGTTCTCGCATTGACGCACTGAAAAGTGCAATTAAAAATGTAAGCTATTACAAATATTCTGAAAAATTTTGGCTACACTGCGCTTAATAATAAATATCTCTATTCAATAGCACTATTCGTTGGCATTGAATGAATCCCATACGGAATGAGACCTATACCAAGAATGTCGGAAAACCAATCTTAAAATTCTGGATTCCCGGTAAATATTGAACCATTGGAGTAAAACAAATTGCGATTACTGCAATTCAGCAAATAATATTATTTATTCCTGATTTGGGTATCGCACTTACTGCTCTACTCTAGGCAAGTACCAATCTCAATAACAAGATCAAAATTAATAATCCAAAACTGATGCCCAGAAATTGTAAAAATCGAAGACGATATTCATTTCCCTCTTCACTGAAATCATGCTCTGATAAAAACATCATTGGGTCTTTCAGCATCTCTGCGATCTCTTTTGGTTGCGTTAGTTCCTGTTTAGCTCTTAGTAGGAAAAATATTGCTATGCCAAAGCCAACAATCGCACCAAGCATTGCTACTATATACAAGATAAATAATAAAAAGGTTCCAAACATATCAAAATTACTGTGAATACTTTTCCAAACCATAGCAAAAGCTATGCTAGTGGCTAAATTTATATTTCTTTAAGTGAAGGAATCTTGGAGATAGACGGTATAGAAATTGATTATCGCCCCTTGAATATAGAACCCATTATTCCTCTTATAATAGATTGGCCGAGGCGTGATGTAACCACTTTTGCAGCACTTTTTACAACGGTTTGTGTTGTAGTTTCAGCTCTCGAACGTTTTTTACGGGTCGATTTTATTGGAATTGGTTTTTTCGCTTGATACTTTCTTTCTTTTTCAATAATTTCAGTTTCTTTTACAGCCTTTTCTGCACGCTCTTTTAATTTTTCTTCAGCACTTTCGCGATCAATTTTTTGATCGTAAATATCTTTGATTGGTGTTTCTGCAAAAACCTTTTTACGTTCTGCCGGAGTAGCTGGACCCATTCTTGATTCTGGAGGACGTATCTTAGTCTGTTGAACAATAGTAGGTACGCCCTTAGGATCCAAAACTGAAACCAGGGCTTCACCAACCCCTAATTCTGTAATTACTTTCTCTGTGTTGAGATCAGGATTTTCTCTAAACGTTGTGGCTGC
>JBFGJY010000069.1:0-12693 GCA_041576975.1 Gammaproteobacteria bacterium
ATTGCGAATGTTCTGATGATCCTTACCATTAGGATTTTTAAGTACATCTTCACGAAAATATTTACCAAAACAGGCGAGAGTCTGTGCTTCATCTAAGTTATGTAGCTGTGCAAATGAAAAAATCTTACATGATCCTTCGTTTTCACCTGCTTTGTTATAAAGATCACCATTATTAAACGCAGTTGGCATATAAGAATATGTGGCATTTATAACCGCAATAATTTGGTTAAATTCAATATCTTCTGGCGATAGGTAAAGTTTATTTAGAAATTCTTCAAGCTGCATATGATATTAATTTGTATCATCTTCTAATGACATCTTTGTGTGGGTATTTTGCAGTTATATTAAGATTCTTTTTTATTATCCTCAAAGATGCATAATGCGATTGCAAAGACAGCAATCATGTTACCTACTACCACTATTCATCATATTTGTATTTAGTGCAATAGACTCAGCGCTTGTGTGTCAAGATTCACAAGTTTCCATACGCCATTTGGCTGTTTTTCCTCATTCGCCTCACAATAAAAAATCTGCCCAAGATCATTGATTACGGTGCAATATAAGTTTGTGGCTTCATGTTTTTCAAAATACAATAACTGATTAATATCCATTTTATATACTCTTGTAATTACTCATATTTCTAATATTGGGGCATCCAATTGAATTTCAAGCTCTAAATATATTCAGTAATATAACTCTCAATCAATTTTCACTTAGCAACTGTTTAGCAGGTATCTGGCTGGTACGTTGAATTGATAAATATCCAGCACCTAAAACCAATAGAGGCGCGATTAAGAGGCATAAAATTGCTGTTTTATAATTAAATATGTAATCGCCTTCTATCAAAAAAATGGAGAGCACGAAACCGATTATTACATTTAGAGCATAGGCAATCATTCCAGCAATCAAACCAATAATGATGAATTGTGAACGGAAGATTTTCTGGATGAGTTTTACTCTTGCACCCAGAGCTTTATAGATTGCCGTGCTATAAGTTCGGTAATGGCGCAATATCATTTCTATTGCTATAAATACCACCAGGCTTGCAAACAAAGAAAAATACAAAATTGTTTCTACTGCATAACTTATTCGTTGTGCAATACCACGAATTCTATTTAAAAGAAACTCTACATCGAAAAATGTCGCGCTCGGAAATTGTTTGATAAGCTCGGGCAATAAATGGCGTTGCTCTTTTTTTAGATGTAAACTTGCAAGATAAGTTGTTGGTAGCTCTTCTAATGAGCCTGGATAAAAAATCATGTAGAAATTTGGAGTAAACGATTCCCACTCTACTGATCGAATGCTGGTCACCATTGCCTGCACTTTTTGTGTTTCAATGGTAAATTCAAGTGTGTCGCCCAGTTCGATTTCTAAGTTCTCTGCTAATCCTTGTTCGACAGAAACGGTATTTATCTCCTGGGGCTGTGCCACATCATGCCAAGACCCCTCAACAATTTTATTGTCTTTAGGTAACTCGAAATTCCAGCTAAGTGCTAAATCACGGCTGAGAGATTCATCTTGTCTACCCGATTCTTTACTTGCATATACACGAATAGGTTGATTATTTACTGTGCTTAGACGACCTCGAACGATTGGATATAGTGGACTATGAGGAATATCTGTCTTTCGTAATTCATCAAGGAAATCATCTTTTTCTGATTCAAATAGGTTAATCACAAATATATTAGGTGCATTCTCAGGGACTTTTGATTGCCACGAAGCCAACAAATCATCACGCACAGTAGTGATCAAAGCTAAAGAGAAAAAAGTTACTGCAATAGCAATAATTTGCAGACTTACTATGCGTCGATTTGCATTAATCATGCGAGCGCTAAGTTTAGTAGATACGTTTGCAGATTGACTATGCCTTACAACCCAATTGATCACTAACTGTGTTAATAGATATGCCAATGCAATAAACACACATAAAATTATAATGATATAAGCACTCATCAATAGCTCTTGCGTACCCATAAAAACTAAAATCGACAAACCGATAAGCATAGATATCGCCGTAATGATTATTGGATGTTGTTGCATTTCTACACGATTTAGTAAAAGCTTTGGCGGTGTATGTAATAATTTTTGTAGAAATGGCCATGCAAAGCTGGCTACGACAATAAGTGCTGTAAGACTACTCAATAAAAAAGGTTTGGCGCTAGGCAATGGCAATGTTTCAGGTATGAGCTCGCCTAAACTTTGCAAAATAAGTAAGTGCGCAACCCCCCCCAATACAAGACCGATAGCAACGGCCATCAAACTAAAGACAATAAATGGGACTAATACAACCCCCACCATGCGCTTTCCTTGTAATCCCAAACAACGCAACACGGCATATTGATAAGTCATTTCACTTGCATACTGATAACTTACTAAAGCGGCACCTACCGCACCTAATAACACAGCGATTAGTGCAGTAATGTGTAAGAAACGATAAGCTCGTTTTAATGTTGTGGCCAATGTTTGGTTAGCTGCGTCAACCGTTACGAATTCTTGGTTAAGCTGCAAAGTTGATTTGATTGAATTTTGTAAGTGATCTAGCTCTCTCGAATCTCCTGAAAATAGGTATCTATACTTGACACGACTACCGGGCTGCACAACTTCAGTAATAGCCACATCATCCCAATGCATCATGATGCGTGGAGTAAAACTGTAAAAACTATTACCACGATCAGGTTCATATACAAGCACTCGTGTAATCTTAAAGGTACCCTCTCCTATATTTACCGATTGGCCCACCTCAAGAGCTAGCTCATTCAATACACGGTCTTCAGCCCAAACTTCACCTTGAGGAGGTCCATTGCTGGTCGGATTAGCTTGACCAAACAATGTGTTAGTAATTTGCAACTGGCCACGCAAGGGATATCCAGCCGAAACCGCCTTAACGCTGCTCAATAAAAACGCTTCATTGGCATTTGCCATGGTCTGGAAAGTAAGCGTTTGAGCTTGTCGCAACGAAGAATCAGCAATAATTACTTGTTGATTTGTTGTTAATGCTGTAGTCGACTGCAAAACAAGATCGGCAGCCAATACTTCTTTTGCTTGGTTGTTGAACAGCTGTTCTAAGCGATCACCTAATAATGTGATACTGAAGGTCACTGCACATGCAATAGCAACTGCCACGCAAAAAAGTCGAATTGCCGCTAAGCGCCATTGCCTTTTTAAAATTTTACTATAGAAAGCAAGCATTTTTATATTTGCACGAGGGTACCTTGTTCCAAACGATAACAACGTTTGCAACGTTTTGTTAATGATTCGTCATGAGTAACTAAAATTAATGCCGTACCTTGCTCTTGATTAAGTTCAAATAAAAGCTCAATAATTTTTTGTCCTGTTTGAGTATCTAAATTTCCAGTAGGCTCGTCAGCCAACAATAAAGGTGGAGTTGTCGCAAAGGCTCGTGCTATTGCCACACGTTGTTGCTCGCCACCTGACAAAGTTGTGGGATAATGATTTAAACGATGCCTCATGCCTACACGCTCTAATAATTGTATTGCGCACTGTTCTGCATTTACGTTGTCATTGATTTCAAGCGGCAACATTACATTTTCAAGTGCAGTAAAACCTGGCAAAAGATGAAAAGATTGAAAGACAAAACCTATATATTGATTGCGCAAAGCTGCACGCTCATCTTCCCCTAAAGTTTCGAGTGTATGTTGGAACAATTCAATGCTTCCCGCTGTCGGAATATCTAAGCCTGCTAGTAAACTCAACAAAGTAGTCTTACCAGAGCCAGATTGTCCCACCACGGCAATAGACTCAGCGTTGTTTACTTCTAGGTTGATCTCTTCGAGAATAGAAATTGAACCTTCCATGGAAGTGACAGCTTTGCTAACTTGTTTACATATTAGGATGGGTGAGTTCGAAATGTTGGTTCTCCGTATTGTTTTATTTTCATTACTTATAGTGGCAACGCCCTGCTATGCCAAGGAAAATACAATTCTCGTATTAGGCGATAGTTTAAGTGCTGCCCATGGTATCGAATTAGATCATGGTTGGGTCAGTTTGTTGCAAAACAGACTTGATCAAAATTATAACGAAGACAGAACTTGGAAAGTAGTAAATGCATCAGTTAGCGGAGAGACTACCACAGGGGCATTAGCAAGGCTTCCGGATTTATTGGAACAACATCAACCAGATCTATGTATCTTGGAATTAGGGGCTAACAATGGTTTACGCGGACAATCAGTGAGCCTAATGGAAGAAAATTTAAATGACATGGTAGAGCAATGTAAAAATTATGGAACAACCTTGTTATTAGGTATAAGACTGCCACCTAATTATGGAAAAAAATATACTGAAGCTTTTCATCGCATTTATACCCTTGTAGCAGAGAAGAATAAAATTCCCGTAGTACCTTTTATACTAGAAGGCATAGCCCTGCGTGAAGGATATATGCAAGCAGATGGATTACACCCGAGCAAGGAGGCACAAGCCACTATACTTGAAAATATTTGGCCCACGCTCTCTAATCTGCTCAATTCACTATAATGTGTATTATTTTATTATGAACTGGTCTGTATATATTATTGAATCAAATGACAATTCTTATTACACGGGCATTACTACAGATATTGAGCGACGTTTTAAACAGCATGTCAATGGTTGTGGTGCGAAATTCTTTAATAGTCGAACTCCAATTAAAGTTGTATATAGAGAAGATGGCCATACTCGAAGCAGTGCCACCAGACGCGAAGTGGAAATTAAAAAATTATGTCATAGCGATAAAGTAGAGCTAATCAAACAGTATTAACTTATCTTGTTATACCAATCAGCTTCTAGTAATACTTTATATTCTCTTTAATATTTAAAAAAACTGAGCATTAGCAATTTTAACTAGAATATATAGCCCAAGTTACATCTAAGGCTTGGCGATTCTGCCAGATATCATGTACTCGAAATATTTTCACCCCTGCTATCACGCCTAATGCTGATGTCGCACAAGTTGCTGGCATTCTCTCTTGTGGATCTTCTTGTTTAGATATTTCTCCCATGAAACGTTTGCGACTGGTGCCAAGTAAAATCGGATAACCTAAAGAGGTTAGTTTATCTAAGTCTCGCAATAGCTCTAAATTATGCTGAGTACGTTTTCCAAAACCAATTCCAGGGTCAAGAATTATATTTTCTTTTTTAATGCCAGCACGTTCTGCTTCATTTGCCTGTTTAACTAAAAACTCCGACACCTCTTTAGTAACATTATCGTAGCTAGGGTTATCTTGCATGTTGGCGGGTGTTCCTTGCATATGCATTAAACAAATAGGCACATCTGAATTAGCTGCAAGTTTCAAAAGGTTCTTATCCTCACGACCTGCACTCACATCATTTAGCATTGAAGCGCCTGCATCAAGAGATGCTTTGGCGACTTCAGATAAAGTTGTGTCAATACTGATATGGATATGTGCAGGTAATTCCTTGCGCAATTCTGCAATTACATCAACGACTCTACGCTTTTGTTCAGTTGCATCTATACGCTGCGCTCCGGGTCGTGTTGATTCACCACCGACATCGATAATATCGGCGCCTTGCTCTACCATTTCGATGCCGTGTGTAATGGCATCTTTAGAAGACGGATACAATCCGCCATCAGAAAAACTATCTGGGGTCACATTGAGCACACCCATGAGGAGTGGCTTGGAATAATCAAGTTTCATACGCGTAGATTTGTACAGTTCGCTTTTGAGAAATAATTAACGACTATATTTAACAGATGGTAACACTTTTATCTCATTTCCAACTTCTAGCCTCATTAGATCTTCTCCCATACGAATTTCGCCACTATAGCTGTCATTCAGTTGCTTAATTAATGCGTCTTCTTCAACACCGATGAGGATTATATGTGTAAGTACAGTCATCCGTGGCCTTGCATCACCCAAAATACGCGACATCTGATTTGGATTCGTATGATAGCGCTCTATTTTTTGTAAGCGTGGGTTTTTTTCAAGTAGGTTTGTTTTGGCAGCAAAGATCTCATGAATGAGTAAATCAATATCTTGAGCATGATCAACTAAATTTTTTGAATAAGTAGTATCACCAGATATCACAACTGAGCGATCCCCAAAATCAATTCGGTATCCGTAGGCAGGATCTACAGGTTTATGGTCAACTAAAAAAGCTGTAACTTTAATGCCGCTATCAGAGTAGATCACGCCTGGCTCTATCTCGTTGGCAATTAGCTTCACTGCGTTTTCATCTAAACCCGTGTATTCATGCCGTACTGTAATATCGTAGATATAAGCCTGTTGCAATTGTTGTGCAAAGTTTTGTGTGCCGTTTGGACCATATACCTGAAGTGGTTGTTGACGCTGGTATATCCATCCTGTGAGCCACAGATCATCCAGTGCTGAAATATGATCAGAATGAAGATGAGTCAGAAAAACTTGATGGATCTCTGCAAAAGGAATACTCAATTGATTTAGTCTTTGTAAAACTCCACGGCCCGTATCAAATAATAAATATTTTCCCCCTGCTTCGACCAATACAGCTGGACCTGATCGTCCAACGTCTGGTCGAGGACTACCTGTGCCTAATAATGTGACACGCATGTAATCTGCAAAAATAACTACTGGCATTGTGAGTAGCATGGAGATAATTAATATTTGAACTAATATTCTGCGAATAGAGATTTTTTTCATACACACTAATTTCGTATCGGTCATTTATTCACGCGTAACACAGCTAAAAATGCTTCTTGAGGGATTTCTACTTTACCAATTTGTTTCATGCGTTTTTTACCAGCCTTTTGTTTTTCCAATAACTTCTTTTTACGAGTCACATCCCCACCATAACATTTTGCAGTAACATTTTTTCGAAGTGCTTTTGTGGTTGTTCGTGCAATAATTTTTGAACCTATAGCTGCTTGAATTGCTACGTCATACATTTGCCTAGGTATTATTTCTTTCATCTTAACCGCTAAATCTCTTCCATATGATTGAGCTTGGTCTCTATGCACAATCACTGATAAAGCGTCTACTCGCTCTCCATTAATTAATATATCTAACTTTACTAAAGGCGCTACAGCGAAATGGGATTGATAATAATCAAATGATGCGTAACCACGACTTACAGATTTTAGTTTGTCAAAAAAATCTAACACAACTTCACTTAAAGGTAACTCAAATTCGACCAAAACCTGACGACCATGATAGTGCAGGCTTTTTTGAGTCCCACGTTTTTCAATGCATAAGGTAATTACATTTCCTACATATTCGTGTGGCACTAGAATCGATGCATGTATAATCGGCTCACGAATTTCTTTAATATTATTTGCAGGCGGTAAATTGGATGGATTATGTATATATTGAACATCGCCATCTGAAGTATGTACTTCGTGCACAACGGTTGGCGCAGTGGTAATTAAATCTAATGCATATTCTCGTTCAAGTCTTTCTTGAACAATCTCCATATGCAGCATCCCAAGAAATCCACATCTAAAACCAAATCCTAGTGCATCTGAAGTTTCAGGCTCATAAGTAAACGCTGAATCGTTGAGGCGAAGTTTTTCCAGCGCATCTCGAAAAGATTCATAGTCATCTGAATTAACCGGAAATACTCCAGCGAAAACGTTGGGCTGTACTTCTTTAAAGCCTACCAACGGCTGTTCCGCAGGTTGCAATGTTGACGTGAATGTGTCACCCACTTTCGCTGCCGTAATGTCTTTAATCCCACAAATTACGTAACCCACCTGCCCCGAATTTAAAATCTCAGTTTCTGTTCGCTTAGGGGTAAACACGCCTACTTTTTCAACTTGGTAACTTCGGCCAGAGGACATTGCTGTGATTTTTTGCTTTGGCTTGATAACGCCATCCTTAACACGCACTAATGAAATTACACCAACATAGTTGTCAAACCATGAATCTATGATTAGAGCTTTCAAAGGTGCCCTATCTGAGCCTTCAGGAGCAGGAAATCGATTAACTATAGCTTCCAGCACATCCTCTACTCCTTGACCAGTTTTAGCACTGACTAGCAATGGCTCAGATGCGTCAATACCAATAACCTCTTCAATTTCAGTTGCGACACGTTCCGGGTCAGCGGATGGAAGATCAATCTTATTCAATGCTGGAATGATCTCTAAACCTAGATCAATTGCGGTATAACAGTTTGCAACGCTTTGTGCCTCTACTCCTTGTGATGCATCAACAATGAGTAAAGCACCTTCACATGCAGCTAAAGAACGAGAAACTTCATAGGAGAAGTCGACATGTCCTGGTGTATCAATGAAATTTAGTTGGTAGGTGTGCCCATCTTTAGCTTTATATTGCAATGACACACTTTGAGCTTTAATTGTAATACCGCGTTCTCGTTCCAGATCCATGGAATCCAGTACTTGCTCGCTCATCTCACGCTTAGACAAGCCGCCACAATACTGAATAAAGCGATCCGCTAAGGTGGACTTCCCATGATCAATATGCGCAATTATAGAAAAGTTGCGAACATGCTCCATATATAATTTTGGAGTTAACCGAATGCCTATTTAAGTAATTAGTATTTCAATAAACAGGCTTGATTATCACTTACTTTTGCTTACTTTCCACTATTCTTTTTCAGGTATGCGCATAGCTAAAAATTCCGGACCATGTGAGCGTTGTACTAGCAAAGAAACAAATTTACCTGGGGGCAAGTTTTCAACACGATTTTTGAAATCACTAACATTATCAACAGACTCGCCATTGATCATTTGAATCACATCACCCTGACGAATTCCAGCAGATTTAGCCGAACCACTTTGTACGTCTAAGACTAGAAGTCCAGCATTTTCTAATTCCATAGCTTTCAATTCTTCTTCTGTAAGTTCACGAAGTGAGAGTCCTAAAACAGTATCTTTAGACTCTTCATCGGGTTTAGCTTTCCTAGCAAGTACTTGATCTTTATCAGGTAATTGACCAATTTTTAATTTGACAGTTTTTATTTTGCCGTCACGCATAACTTCTAGTTTGACGACTTCACCAACCCTAGTTCTACCTACCATTGGCGGTAAGGCTGCTGAATTTTTTATTTCTTTTCCATCATATGTAAGAATGATATCACCTACTTTTACATCCGATCCTTCGGCTGGGCTATCGGGTAAAATTTTAGCTACCAATGCTCCAGTTGGTTTATCCATACCAAATGACTCGGCTAGCTCACGCGTCACTTCTTGAATGAATACACCCAGCCATCCTCTAGATACATAACCATGTGTCTTAAGTTGATCGACCACATCCATAGCGACTTCCATTGGAATCGCAAAAGATAAACCCATGAAACCACCTGAGCGAGTATAAATTTGAGAATTGATTCCTACGACATTGCCATCTAAGTCAAACAAAGGTCCTCCCGAGTTGCCAGGATTAATTGCCACATCAGTTTGAATAAAGGGCACATAATTTTCACTTGGTAGACTACGGCCTTTTGCACTTACAATTCCAGCAGTTACGGATGCATCAAATCCAAACGGAGAGCCAATGGCCAACACCCATTGGCCTACCTTCACGTTATCAGAAGATCCAATTCTTACTGTAGGTAAATTAGTGGCATCTAATTTTAATAATGCAATATCACTACGAGGATCACTACCAATTAGTTCTGCGACTAATTCTCTACGATCATTTAGTTTAACGATTATTTCATCTGCACCTTTTACTACGTGATGATTAGTAATGACATAGCCATCTTCTGAAATAATAAAACCAGAACCAAGTGAGCGTGAATTGAAAAACTTATCACCATTACCACCATGTTCGCCAAAAAACTTACGCAATAAATCACCAAATGGACTGTCATCAGGAATCTCTGGCAATTCCATACCGGGTGGCAATCTTCGTGTAACTTCTGTCTGCTTACTTGTACTGATATTTACAACTGTGCCAGAATTTTCTTCAACAAGTTCGGTAAAATCTGGAAGCCCATAGCGTGCATGCGCCTGAATGGCTGCTAAATACAGTAAAAACCCAAAGGCTAATAACTTAATGACAAAAACATTCCTGCTTTTCATTATCAATACTCCATTCTAATATCGCGTTCGCTTAAATTATGATTTTTTATAAACAAAACTTTGTCACTCAAGTGATACAAAGCAATACCAAATATTTTCTAGACTCGCATAGAGTTTAAAAGTTCTATTTGAGTAATTACTGAGATTTATTGTGTGCTAATCTTTTTATTGATCGGAATAAAATATCGATGAACCGATCATCTTCACAGTTCCTTCTGGAACTTCACCAACTACCGTTATCTGATGCTGATTTAGATCTCTGGCATAGGCATTTATTACACCTTTATTATGTGCACCTTGATAAACTTGCTGCGAGTCACCAACTTTGCTAATAAATACAGAAACAGATGCCAAGCCATCAGTAAGAACCATATGCTGAACAGGAGTTTTACTTGCACTCATCAAACGTCTGGTTACACTACTTAAGGAAAAACCTGGTGGCAAATTTTTAATTTTCCATGCACGATCAGGCTGTAGTTCTCCATTTAGTTCAACACTTGCGGTCTTCCAGGTGTAATCATTCAACTGCATGCTAGGCTCAAACAACTTATCCGGCGCAGAATTACGCATACGAAAACTTGTAAACATCATGTTCTCGATAGCTTTACCAGTTGCATCAAATGTTTTTGATTCCAGTAACATACCATGCTTCGCGTTGACACACAGTTCATGCCCGTAGCGAAACTCATCTAATGGTTCAAAACGCACTATACTACAGTCATAACCAGCAATTCGAGCTCTTCCTACTTCAGTCAATTTGTAATGAAATGCAAGCTCGCTCAAATTATCCGGTAAAGACGATGGCAATCCATGGCCTCCACGCGCTGTTTCAATGACCACTAATTTATCTCTTGGCCAAATGCATGTAAGCACGTCTTGATCACGAATGACCTCGCGCGCATCACCGGTAAGAGAAACTAACTTTTCTTTTACTCCGTCCGGTGTATAACCATGGACAATTCGCATGGTTTCAACACTGCCATTAGACATAAATACGAAAGTGCCTTCATAATTACCCATTTCTAGGGTTTGATTCATCTTATGAAGGAGTTGCTGCACATCATCTTCTGCAAATGCAACAGTGAGACCGCTAGCTAGAAAAGCCATAAACAGTAGACGTATTAGAATCATTTGTGATTAGTTATTATTATGTTGGTCTTGATTAAATTGGCCTTGACCATAGCCGACTATTCTTACATGTGGCATTGATACGCGAGGTGACGCATATTCTGCATGATTCACAATATAACTATTAAATTCTGCAGCGGCTTCTGGATTTGAAATAAAGTTTTGTAGTTCTTCTTCACTAACACGCTGTATATCACTATCCTCAACGATACGTTCTGCAATAATAGGGGAAGTATTTGTAGTTGTACTTGGCTGAATAAAGTTTTGAATCATGACAAATGAAAACACAGCAACAGAAGCAGCAATAGCTAAACCTATCGATGTTTTAATTTTATTTGAATTAGTGATAGTCTGAATTGATTTATTTAATTCTGAATCTAATATCTCTTCATTAGATAGTTTACTCATAACTTCGTTACTGAAGTTATGATTTAATCGAGCAGGTAATTGCTTTCGCATCGCATGCCCAATTATATTGTAGCGTTGAAATGTAGCCCGAAGCTGTGGCTTAGATTTCATTTCTCTTAAAAAACGTTGGGTTTCAAACTCGGAGACATCCTCGTCTAATATTCTTGATAAAAGCTCTTGATCAACTTCCTTCATATCAACTTCATTCCATGTAATTAATCTAATAATGGTTTAAGGTGTTTATCGATCGCTTCACGCGCTCGAAAAATCCTTGACCTTACGGTTCCTATTGGACACTCCATAACACTCGCAATTTCATCATATGACATACCTTCTATCTCACGTAGTGTTATTGCTGTCTTCAAATCTTCTGGCAACTCTCTAATGGCCTGGTAGACAGTGTTTTCGATTTCACTCGTGAGCAAACTTGCCTCAGGTGTACCAAACTCTTTCAATGCTGTTGCAGATTCCATGTATTCGGCATCCTCAACATCTACAGCATAGGCCGGGGTTTTCCGGCTCTGCGATACTATATAATTTTTGGCTGAATTAATCGCAATTCTATACAGCCACGTATAAAAAGCACTATCGCCACGAAAATTTGCAAGACCACGATAGGCTTTAATAAATGCTTCCTGCGCTACGTCTTGGGCCTCATCCTCATCTTTTACAAAACGAGTAACCAAGTTAACCACTTTGTACTGATACTTTGTAACAAGTGCATCAAATGCAATTGTGTCCCCTTTCTGAGCTCGTTTTACAAGCTCTTTATCATTATTATTCTCGCCCATTAGGGCTAAACTCCTGTATTACGGCTATCCATGGACATCCGTAGCTGTATGACAATTTTATCGTGTAAGAGTTCTTTACCGCTCACTTGGTGAAGAATTTTACCGCTAAGTGGTCCCGTTTTGTTAACTCAATCACCTCATCTATGACACAATGCGTCTGAAACACGGCAATTTCATCATTCTATGCATGATTTTGATGTTCTAATTATTGGTAGTGGAGCAGCAGGCTTAAGCCTGGCTCTACGTCTTGATTCAGGTTTTCGAATTGCCGTGATCTCTAAAGGTCCTCTAAATGATGGCTGTACCGCCTGGGCTCAAGGTGGAATTTCTGCGGTAATCGATGACGAGGATTCGATTGAATCGCATATGGCCGATACGATTGATGCCGGAGCC
>JBFGJY010000070.1:0-12564 GCA_041576975.1 Gammaproteobacteria bacterium
CCTCAGTAGATAAAGACCACTTTCCAGGCACATCGATTAACTACACTTTTTTTAATGAACGCATACGTGCAGAGCTAAATATCCCAACATGGCGTGATGAACATGCACTTCACTTTTATCTATTTAGAAGATTATTGGAAGCTGCGCCTGATGTGTTAATAACCGTACAAACCGAACAAAGTGGTGAGAAAATTGCCCCTAGTCCATGGCTAGAAGTCATTGAAACATTTCATCTTATGGCATACAAGAATGATTTGTTAGATAAATTACTACAAACACTAGTTTCACAAGACGATACAAGCATAAATCACCCACAACAATTTCCTATGCCTTCGCTGTCACTTCAACCATCCCCTGTGTTAACTGAGAAACTTAAACCTAACTCAATTTCAATCTCCCAATATCAATTGCTAATCAATTGTCCCTACCAATTCTATGCCGGTGCATGTCTAAATATTTCAAAAACTAATGAATTAACTGAAGAGTTAGATAAAATGGATTTTGGCAGCCTTGTGCATAAGTGTATTTATGCATTTTTTGTCGATGAGCCATCAATACCTGGCCCTTTTGCAACAAGGGTAACCGCCAACAACCGTGAAAGCGCTGAAGAGTTACTCAGCTCGATAAGTAAACATATATTTAATCAATATGTAGAACGTAGGTTTAGCGATCAATTATGGTTACAGTGCTGGCTAGATCTCATACCTAATTTTATCGATTGGGAAATACGACGACAAGAAGTTTACGCACCGTATAAACACGAGGTGTCGTTACGAATAAATTTAGATGCTACAACATCATTAACTGGCAGAATCGATCGTATCGATAAATCTGCAGAAGGTTATGCAATTGTTGATTACAAAACTGGGCAAACACCATCACAAAAAAGTGTTCTCGCTGGTGATCAAGTACAATTGCCCTTGTATGCGTACCTGAATGGAAATTGCAGCCAAGTAGAATACGTAACAATAGGTAAAGACAATAGCGTTAAGACAATGTCAGTGCTAAAGGATGACCAGCTTGAGAATTTGATTCAAGAACACCACAATCGTCTCTTGGAATTCGCCAACACACTGAAAAACGAATTACGTCTTACTGCACTCGCTGATGATGATACATGCGAACGGTGTGGAGTAAGAGGATTATGCAGAAAAGATTATTGGCAGTCATAAAAGCTCTATGTTCAATCCAAAAACGCTCTTATTGTTTGTTGCTATATTCACTACTTTTTCTTGTAGCGATACATCTACAAAACTTTCTCCTTTATCGGTTGATGCAAAGATTCTAGCTTTTGGCGATAGCCTTACTTATGGTACCGGAGCTGGTAACGAGCAAGACTACCCTACGCTATTAGCGAAAATGACAAATTTAACCATTATAAATGAAGGCATACCTGGTGAAATTAGCAATAAAGGCCTGGAACGTTTACCTGCACTACTCGAAATTCATCATCCAGATTTATTAATACTCATCCATGGCGGCAATGATATTTTGCGAAAGCGTTCGCGTAATGAGTTAAAACAGAATATTTTGAATATGATTGTAGAAAGCCAGCAACGCAATATAGAAGTGGTTTTGCTAGGCGTTCCAGAGCCAGGCATTTTTCTTAAGAGTGCAAAAGTGTATGAAGAACTTGCTGATGAGACCAAAATTCCTGCTGAACTTAAACTCCTTGCGAATATTCTTGGTGATCGTTCATTAAAATCCGATGCCGCACATCCAAACGCTGAAGGTTACCAAGTACTTGCCCAAGGTATTTTCAAATTTCTTAAAGACCATGGAGCATTAAATTAATAATATAATTAATTCTATATTGTGTAATACAAAATCAGTTTAATAACACCGATAATTATCAGCACAAATAGGATTGTTAAAATGACACCCACCATAATAAAGTATATTGGATTTCCTTTTTGAAAATCTCTCTGACGATTCTTATCACTTTGTACACCAAAAAAGCTTGCCAGCACACTTTTAAAGATATCGACTAATGTAGGTCTGTTCTCTTTCACTTCGTTTTATATTCCTTATTCATGCTACTTGTCTGTAATAAAAACTTTAATGCCATTTGGTTTTTTTTCACCACTAAACATCGTATACCGGCATTTTTCAATAGTCTCGCAAATTACCATTTATCCTTAAAATCATTCCTTTTGCACCATTTAGCTGCGCAATAAAGCAGTCTAAACATTGGTTCACAAAATTAATTTTATAAATCTGTAAGGTACTGAAATTCAACTAGCTATAAGTACATTTGCTACAAAAATGTTTATATAGCTAAAAGCAGTAACACCTCATCGCCTTAAATGTATATAACAAGGTTATGAAACAAATATATTTTTCAAGTTCAAATTTTCAACTAAATATAATTCGTATATTTGGTTTTACTATAGTTGAGCTAATGATTGTATTAGCTATTGTAGGTTTGCTTGCAATGATTGCTGTACCGACCTACCAAAATTATGTGGAGCGTGTAGATGCCGATGACACAGCAAAAGATTTAATTGCCATTCAATTTTCCATTGATGATTTTGAGCTCACATACGGCAACTTGCCCATTTCCCTAACAGACATCGGTATGGATAATATGAAAGACCCTTGGGGTAATCCCTATGTATATGCAAATCATGCAGCAATCCTACCGGGAGCAAGAAGAAAAGACCAAGCTCTAGTACCTATCAATAGCGATTATGACCTTTACAGCAAAGGTAAGGATGGCGTCTCGTCACCACCTTTGACAGCGAATCCTAGTAAAGACGACATCGTGCGTGGTCGCGATGGTGGCTTTATTGGTAAAGCAGCTGAGTTCTAAAGATTTTCTATGCAAATTAAATTTGCATTATTAAAAAGCAAAGTAGCAAAACGAATATTCTTTCTTTTTGTAATTGCAGCAGTTATTCCGACTGGAATATTTAGTGTACTATCATATAACTATGTAACATCACTTCTCACTAAACAAAAACAAGAACATTTAGTGTCGTCAAGTAAATCCTATGGAATGGCGATCTACGAGCGCATATTAAATGCAGAGCAGCAATTTTTAAAATTACATGAAAGTCTAAAATTTTCTAACGATGTCGACATATCAAGCAGTACAAGTACTCGAATCACACTTGATTCAAACATGTCACTATTCAGTGACATTAAAATTTATCGAAAACCTGAAAATTTGGACAGTACGGACTTAAAACATCTACTGGATGGAAAATCAACAATTACTGCCGTTAAAAATAGTAATAATATTATTGAGATATTCTTTATTAGAATGTTTAATACCATTGAAGCCAATCATTTATTATCTGCAAAAACTAACTTACAGTATATTAGTGGTGATATGGATATATTTGCAGGTGCTGATGATGCTTGTATTGTAATTAAAAATTACGGCACATTAAATTGCTCTAGTAGTCATTTGTACACAATATCCAAGTCAATATTTGAGAAGCATGTAAATAATGAAAACACTATAAAAACACTTAATATAAACAATAAAAACCATACTACTGCATCATGGGAATTGTTTTTGAATGGGCGTTTTAATACAAACAGTTGGATAATATATTACATTGAACCTAGCGAAATAATATTTGCACCAAAAAAAGCTTTCACAAAAATTTTATTGCCTGCATTTTTACTTGCAATTTTAATTGTCACATTAATTAGTTTAAATCAAATAACTAAATTTTTAGTGCCACTAGAAAAACTCTTAGTGGCCACAAAAAGAATAGCAAAAAGTGATTTCAATGAAAAAGTTGATATCACGAGCAACGATGAGTTTCAGTTATTGGGCGATTCGTTCAACCATATGACATCAGAGTTATCTAAACGTGAGGAAAGACTGTTTTACCAAGCTAATTTTGATGACTTGACTGGCTTACCGAACCGACAACAGCTCATCAAACGACTTCAGAATTCAATTACTGATTCAATACACGAGAAAAAGCAATTTGCATTTTTATTTGTAGATCTGGATCGCTTTAAAGTTATTAATGATTCGCAGGGCCATGCAATTGGTGACAAATTACTAATAGCAGCAGGTGACCGAATCAAGTCTTGTATTCGATCTACCGATACGCTTGCACGTTATGGCGGTGATGAATTCGGCGTAATTCTGTCCACTATAAACAATTCCAACAACGCAAGCATCACTGCAGCAGAGATTATAAAACGGCTAGCAGAGATATTTTATATCGATAATTATGAGCAAATTATTGGAGCAAGTATTGGAATTTCAGTATTTCCTAGTGATGGCAATACTTGGGAAGAATTGCTACAAAAAGCTGATATCGCCATGTACAAGGCAAAACAAAAGGGTCGCGGAAGATACTTATTTTTTACCGATACCATGCAAGAAAATATTCGCGAAAAAGCGGAACTAGAAGCAGACTTATTTCATGCGCTAGAACGACAAGAACTATATCTCGTCTATCAACCACAAATAGACATAGCATCAGGTGATATTTCTGGCGCAGAAACACTATTACGCTGGAACCACAGGAATAAAGGCCATATCCGTCCAGATCGGTTCATTTCATATGCAGAAGACAGTGGCTTAATTGTACAACTTGGTAGCTGGGCAATACGCGAAGCTATTAAACAATGCGAAAAATGGCAAATTGAACATCAGGCCTTACCTAAATTGGCCGTAAACATTTCCGCAAGGCAGCTACGACATGAAAATTTTTTCGCTAATATTGAAGCACTAGTCTCAGACTTTGATATTGGCACAACAATTCTTGAATTTGAAATTACTGAAAGCCTATTTCTTAGCGATGATAAACATACGATGCGTATGTTAGATCAGCTGAATAAACTTGGAATCAGTATAGCCATTGATGACTTTGGTAAAGGCTATTCATCCCTAGGTTATCTCAAAAGGCTTCCTGCACAAACATTAAAAATTGATAAGTATTTTATTAAAGATTTAAATAGCGATAAAGATTCAATAGCAATTGTTAAAGCAATTATTGCAATGGCTAAGGTGCTGAATAAAAATGTGGTTGCGGAAGGTATTGAAACAATTGAGCAGTTGAACATTCTAAAAGATCTTGGTTGTAAGCACGCACAAGGCTTTTACATTAGCAAACCAAAAATAGCATCAGAATTTTTGGATTATTCGAAGACTGCAGTTATTCAATTAGACAAACGGAGATCTAGTTTTAAAAATGTCTCATAAGTTTTTCAAGCAATTAAATCTAATGCTGGATACTGTGACTGATCAATTCCAGTTGAATTTTCCCACCAGTTAATGGCAATTGTATTATATAAACTTCGGAAATCGACTGTGTAACGAAGGTCATCATCTTGCAAATCACTTAAAGAAGGCTGTTGCCCATAGAACCCGCCTTTCACACGCCCACCAATCAAAAAATGCGGAGCCGCTGTTCCATGATCTGTTCCTTGACTTGCATTTTGCTTAGCCCTTCTGCCAAATTCTGAATACGTCATCATGATCACATCGTTCCAGAGATTATGGTCTCGCATGACTTCATAAAACGAAGTAATCCCCTGCGCTAGCTGATCCAACAAAAGTTGATGGACACCTTTTTGATTCGCATGTGTATCAAAACTACCAATTGATACTTTAATAACAGGTGCTGCAATACCATTTACAATTAATTTAGCAGCTTCTTGTAATTGCTTGCCAAATCGACCTCCCTGAAACTGTGGAATTTGTATATTTGTTCCTAAAGTTTTTTGTTCTATCGCTTGCGCAGTATCTTTTATGTCGCTTTGTACACCTAAAATATGTGCAAGCGCAGGATTTTTAGTTTGCTGTCTTTTTTGTTCGATCAATTTTGCCTGCCGAGTAAAATTTGCAATGGTATTCATCACAATGGTCCGCATATTGTTACCGCTGAGCGGAGTTGCATTCCTTCCAATGACAACCCCATCTACTAAATAATTTGAATGTTTAACATTTCCTGGAATTACACGACTCAACCAACCTGTATTCAAGTACTCATCACTGTTTGATGCAGTATCCCATATCTCGATAGAACGAAAATGCGAGCGGTTTTGATTTTCGTATCCAACTCCATTTACAATTGCAAGATTTTCAGCCTGCCAAAGTGAATATAACGGTTCAAGAGCTTGGTGTATTGCAAGCTGATCTGAAAGCTGAATGATTTCTCCATTAGATAATCCAATTGTTGGACGCAATTTTTTATACATTGGGTCCCGAAATGGAATGATTGTGTTTAAACCATCATTACCACCATTTAATTCAATTAGTAGTAAATATTTCGGCCTTTCCACGCGTGCCCACAACGATGAATAAGGGCACGCGTAGGCAGCCGATACTCCAGCAGATATTTTTAAAAATTCACGTCTATTCATGACAGTCCCCTTACATTATTCAACGATGACTTACTTTAATTGATAAATGGGATCCGACATCAACGCCAGAATGTCATTTGTATTCAATTTTCCCGTTGCAGATGTTGTAGAACTTACGTTAATTGCATCTTCCACCAGGAGAACATTTATTATTTTCTGCTTATCATGTGTTTTAATAAATCTTTCTATAAAAGGCCGTAAATCAACTTTCCTATCGTTTTCTCTTAGTATTTTTGGTAATGCAAATTTTCCATTTGCCCTATTGCTCATTTCAGCGCCATTACCTCGAAACATACGCTCTAATAACTGCTGACGAGACAACAAACTACTTGACGTAATCCATTCATTGCCACCTGGCCAGCCTTTGACATTGGGCGGATCAAATAAATTTTGGCCAAGATGAGCACCTGCAAATGCAACCACTCTTCCATCCTGAACTGGAATTTCAAAAATTCGCAAGGTTCCTACAATAAAATCGACAGGAGACTTTATTAGTCGACCATAATTAGCAGGTCTTCGAAAATCTTTGCTGATCAGTAATTCATGCATCAAGGGTTTCATTTCATAATTATTTGCGCGAAATATTTTTGCAAGTCGATCAATCTCTGCTTTGTTAGGAGATTCTGAAATAAACTCTAACCATAATTTATTTACTAAGAAGGTAGCTGTCTCTGGCTGTTCAAAGATTATGTTTACTATGTCTTCACCATTGAACGCACCACTCTTTCCTAGGAATTTCTTTTTACCAAAATCATGGCGTTGTTTGTAAAATCTAAACTCACCTGTATTGCGATCAATTGACCATCCGGTGAATGCTCGAGCTGCCTCTTTGATATCTAACTCGGTGTAGTTACCTTCGCCTAGTGCAAATAGCTCTAATAATTCACGTGCGAAATTTTCGTTAGGGGCTTGCTTAGAGCTTTTGAAATTATCCAAATATCCTAACATTGCAGAATCTCTGCAAATTGCATGAGTGAGTTCCTTGAAATTACCTAAGGCATACTTTCGAAATAACACGTTTTGACGGTATAGCAAAATAGGCTGTTTTATTTTTTGCAAACTTGAAGTGAAATGGTTATGCCAAAACAAGGTCATTTTTTCTGTAAATGGTGAATCTGTATTCACCATTTCTGCATACCACCAACCCTTTAACTCCAGCCCTTTTTTACGCTGCTCCATACGAAACGCTTTACGCTGTTCTACAGAGGCATTTTTCATGCGTTTGCGATCAATCTTTAATGGCTCGAATAACCATGCAGGAGGAGACATCTCTGTTTTTACATTAGACTGCTCAAGCAAATGGGCTACTGCATGTTCATAATTCAACGTTGAGTAGTATTGAATCTCTTCTGCATCACCCCCAAAGCCAGTTCTTGATAGCAAATGCCTTGCCTCTGCATCGGGCATCGCAAGTACAGCACCGCTAACAACGAGTAACAATAAAACCAGCAGAATGTGACTCATGATTCTTAGCATATTGAAATTCCGCCTAATAAGGGCAGTTACTATCAATAACGCGGAGCTCCCAAATTAGTTGACGGTATTGATGAAAATAGGTCAAAAAAATTGCTGATTCAACCACCACATTGCCGTTTGGGGAACATAGACATGGTTTTTAACACAAGAAATTTTGGGGTTTAATATAAATTTCAAGGTCAATGCCTGTAAATATTGTGTACTTTTTCTTAGACTTGAGTGTCCACTTTCGACCCAAAGCGGGCGTTCTGCTTTTGAATTAATGGATTAGATTACACTTCAGTATATTGTTACGCATTAACAGACTGTAATGACCTAATAAGAGCATTTCCTACCCAATGGTTGATATGTGGAGCACGCTTCGCATGGTTACAAATCATATCCAAAGTGCTTTCTCTATTAGACCAAGTATCACCATTTCGGATTTGCGAAACTATATTTAATACTCTGAGATTGATTTCGTTTACTTGCTTTAACCCTGTTAGTTTTTCATCTCTACTCATGACCTCTCCAGTGCAAATTGCTTTTCCAGTAATGGCAAGCTCGAAAACAAACTCTTCTAATAGCTTTAATTCGTCTTTAGGACTTACTGCTATGAATTTTAATTTGGAAAATTCGTCAATCATCATCCCCCCAACAGGACATATGTGGAATACAACAAACGGGCCATTCTCTCTTGGATTTTAATTACTTAAATGTACAACTTTGAATGTAAATAAAATGTAAATAGACTATATTTTTGAACTAAATTCTCTTTTGATTTCAATAATAATTGAATATCCGCTTTTAGCCGAAAGCAGACATTTAAATTATAACGCCAAAAGACACAACTTCTAAAAATCAACCCGAGTACTTTGACCCGCATTTACAGTTACAGGGTTGGTTGTGTTAATAGGTGTGTTATCAAATAAAATCATATTATCTTGATCTGGCAAATCATCTGAGAATTGACAAGTTAATGCCACAGTATACTGTTTGCCTCCATCACTCCCGTCAATAAAACCAGCAGTATATTTATACAAGCTATCCATTGGATCAAGCTTTACCATTGCAGTTGTAATTGGATCAATATCGGTCGTGTCGGTTGTGTTTAGATCATCCGGTATCACCACGTCACCAGAAAACACATACACTGCTGCATTTTCAATGTTATCTCCAATACCCATGCAAGCATCTTGCATAACCGTGCCTGTAATTGAACCTACCTGATCATTTTTTACCAATCTTAATGTCGGCCGCAATTTATAGTCGGGAAAACCTTCTGGATTATTCACAGATTTATGCAAATCAAAATCTATGGTAAAAGCTGTTGAGCTATCTTGTTCAACGTAATAATTGGTATTAATTTTTAAACCAGATTGATCTCCACTTGGCACATATAAGGAATAACGTGCACCGTTTTTAAGAATAATATATGAATCTTGATCATTTCCTTGCTCTGCAATTACACATAAGCGCGCCCATTGATATGGACCTGATGGGACCAATTCATCGCTTATCAATTGAGCAAATTCATTCCCTTGATATTGTAAAAGATCAATTTGTTTTACTGGATCAAATGTGAATATTCTTCTTCCACTATTAGCAGATTGAAGTTCTAGGCAATCAAATGACACCACAACATTTTGTGCATCGGAAACGGGAGAGTCCGTAATTGCAAAACTTACTTGGCCGGTACCAGATCCACCACTTGAGGAACCGCCACCTCCGCCACTCAAACAAGCTGTTAATAAAAAAGATACAAATGTAATAAATATGGCATAGGCCATTAGTTTGAAAACGCGCATTATTACAACTCCTTTGGGCACATCCCTTGCGATTAATAAAGAAACTGACCTTTATTATTCTTATATTTAGGCAGTTACTTGCTTAAAACACGATAGAGGCTAATTCCCCATGGAGAGGTTTAATGCAGATAAACGGTATATAAATAGAGACTACAGGTCGTGGCCTTTTGCCTTATTATTACAATATTAAATATTGCACTGTAAGGAATTGATTAGCCATTCACTGGACTAAGTAAAATTTAAACAAAATTTGGAATTGTAGTAACAACATTTTCTGTATGACCGCTTTTGGCCGAAAGCAGACATTAAATATTTACTTTCAAGCATTCTTTAATCATTTTTTGCTAATTCAACCTTCGCATGTTCCGCTATTGCTTCCATTAAATATGGATCTCCTGAATTAATCTCAAACAGTTCTGCAGTCTCTTGATACTCTTCTATTATTTGTCCTAAAGCATGTAAAAACTTCTTCATATCGAAGTTCAGCAACTCATCTAACATAACAGCCGCATAAACATAATCCTTATCGGCTTCGTCACAACAAATACAATCTGCAATAAAATCTGATAGTGCGGTACAATTCGCAGCCTCTTGCATGTTTAGTTCTACATCCGGTTGCTTTTTATCATGACTCACAGCGACCAATTGAGTGATTAATTTAGGTAGATGCCACTTTTCCAAAACCCACGCGCCAATTGCTGCATGATCGGTATTGAGTGCGAGGATTTCTGCATGTTGGATTTCCGTGTGGCTGCAGCGTTTATTTTCTAAATTCTCATAGACTTCGGGACATATCAAATCAATTGCGAGCATTCCAATATTTTGGAGTAACCCAGGCAAAAACAATTCTTCATATTTTTGGTAACCAATAGTTTTACCAAGATGTCTACTGGCAACTGCGGACGCCAGCGAATGTTGCCAATAATAACTATGATCTAGACCAATATTATTATTTTTATTCATTGATGCGCTAAGGGAAAAGCTAAGTGCTAAATTTAGCATCCCATTCCAGCCAAATAACGTCACTGCTTGTTGGAGATTTTCTGTCTTGTACGCTCTTGCATACATCGGTGAGTTTGCGGTGCGCAGGATTTTTGCGGTTAAAGCTGGATCAACACTTACGACTTCTGCCAAGGTATCTACATTAGTATCAGATTGACAACTTAACTCGATAATCTGCTCGGCAATTGCTGGAGGGCTGGGAAGTTGCGTACAGCATTCAAGCCTCTCCAGTAAATCTGGGTCTACTGCTGCTACCATGAATTTTTATATGTAATTAACCGCATAATAAAAGATAACGGCGAATGCTTTAATCGCTTTAGGAATGGTGTGACAAAACGAACGGTCTATGGATTAAAATGTCGGCTTTTGGCCGTAAGCGGACATTTATGAATTAGAATTTTCCGCACTCCAATCCATCTACACCTCGGCTACTTCACGAAAATAAATTTTTGCTGCATTCTCTACAGTAATCTCAACAGTGTCGATTTGCCTGCAAAGTTATTTGCGCAAATTAATTAAGTTGATTACATCTATGTGATCTACTACTAGTATCGTTAGAATATCCCAATTAGCGTTGGTCACTTCATCATGACAGTAGTTTTCAGTGGCTCATGTACTCGTAGTAAATAAGATCAAGCCACAACATGCGATTATCTTCATAAAAAATTAGCATTATTCTGAATTAATATCCAATATATTCTTGAACTAATATATCTGTTGTACAATCAATAACCTTAACGATTAAATATTATCTTTGAAATGTGCGGCAGATTTTCACTTGACCAATATCCAGACTCCATCATTAAAGCATTGGATGTCGGCCCTGTGAATTTCAAACCACGCAACCAAGTTTATCCCACCAATCAAATTGACGTGGTTTTTCGTGGTGAAGACAGCAATGAAATTGCGGTAATGACCTGGGGCTGGGAACGTCCCTTCACGAAAAGACCGTTAATTAATTTTCGTGGCTATGAGGCATGGGAGAAACGCACTTGGTCTAAAGCATTACGCGAACGCCGCTGCATTAGTCCTGTAAGTGGTTTCTTTGAATGGAATGAGAATCACCCCAAAGGCCACCGAGATCGTTATCGAATTAAACCAACCTATGACGATGAATTTGCGTTTGGTGGCGTGTATGAAATTAATTCTGAAACTGGTGAGATGTTCGTTAGTATCGCAACCACAGACCCAAATAAGAAGATGTCAAAAATACATCATCGAATGCCGGTGATATTAGACAAAGATGAGTTTAATGATTGGTTTGTATCAAAGGAGCGTGATCACGTGGATGATTTGATGCACCCTGCGAATGAAGATTGGATTGATGTAGTGCTAGATATGCAAATCTAGTTTAGTTTTGAATATGAAAACAAAATTATTCTTATGCAATATGTATTTAATTACACTTTTGTTTGCGTGTAGTCCTTTAACACTAGTCAATTTGACAAGTTCTACAGATCACTTTGAGAAAATTACTGATGTGGCATACGGAGATATGGGTCGACAGAAGCTAGACATTTACATACCAAAAGAGGCTAATAATATAAATGATGCGAGCAGAGTGCTAGTAGTATATTTCTATGGAGGTGGATGGGATTCAGGTAGTAAAAATAAATATAAATTTGTCGCATCAACATTGACACAACAAGGATATACAGTGGCTATACCGGACTATCGCTTATATCCTGAGGTTGTATTTCCCTCCTTTATTGAAGATGCAGCCCTTGCAATAGCATGGCTGCAAAAAAATCATGAGCAATATTTAAGTCATGTTGAAAGGATTTATTTAATGGGGCACTCTGCTGGCGCGCATATTGCAAGCCTATTGACCACTAATGAGCAATACTTAAATAAAGCAGATGTGCGCACCGAAAATCTTGCAGGATTTATAGGATTAGCAGGCCCATATAACTTTCTGCCTCTTAAATCAAAAAAGTTGAAAAAAATATTTCCTGAAAAA
>JBFGJY010000071.1:0-12506 GCA_041576975.1 Gammaproteobacteria bacterium
ACGTAGCAGTTATTCATCCATGCCATGGTTTTAGCAAGCATTATTTGCTGCTCTTTAGCTGGGTACATGTAACCTTGGCAGCGAACGATCAATTCGGCACCCCTCATCGCACAGTCACGCCAAATTTCAGGATAGTTCCCATCATCACAAATGATCAAACTAATCTTCAATCCTTTTGGACCATCTGAAACATATGTGCAGTTACCGGGATACCAGCCTTCAATTGGTACCCAAGGCATGATCTTGCGGTACTTCTGCACAATTTCACCCTGATCGTTCATCAAGATAAGAGTGTTGTAAGGTGCTTTATTTGGATGATCCTCATGGCGCTCCCCTGTGAGTGAAAAAACACCCCAAACTTTTGCATTGCGACACGCCTCTGCAAAAATATCGGTTTCTTCACCTGGACAAGTTGATGCCGTTTCGTACATCTCTTTCTCGTCATACATAATTCCGTGAGTGCTGTATTCAGGGAAAATGACGAGATCCATTCCAGGTAATCCAACTTTCATTCCTTCGAGCATGCTCGCAATATTACGTGCATTCTCAAGGACTTCTGCTTTGGTATGCAGACGAGGCATCTTGTAGTTTACTACTGCAACGCCTACTGCATCTTTACTACTTGATATATCACCGTGATACATATTTTATCCTCCTAAGTCTATTCATAACCTTATGTCGTTTTAACGAATCGGCTATAAAGCGACATTTTTTTACGAACAAAAATTAAACTGAAACTAGTATGGCTTTAGGCCAACTATACATAATTATTTTTTTTCACACGCATAAAAAAGCCCTCAAGGACATTTCACTTGAAGGCGTTTTTGCCCATATTTTCATGCAGAAGCGTTATTGGTTCTGCTGAATAATGACCGATCTTATCGCGATGTGTTACACACTTTTTAGACTAATTCCAAGTAAACGTCAAGGTCTCTTTTATAAAAAAAATAGCCGTTATATATGGGATGATATTACAAGCTTTATTTAACATTTACCTCTAAGGTTTTGTCAGCAGCAACTATTTCTTGTGCAATATCTTCTGTAGTTAATCGCCGCTCCATCGCTTTACTCCTGATAAATTCATAGGCTTGTTCGCGACTGATGTTATTTGCACGCTCCAATATAGCTATAGCATGCTCAACTGAATGGATTTTTCTTATTTTTGTTTCTAGTTTCTGCACTCTAGAACCTAATACCAATTCTTTGCGCCAATGTGCTCTTGCGATAACCAAATTTGCCAATAGGCCAAAAGGTCGAATTGGTGTGTTGATAATCGCGTGGGCTCCCAATTCATATACGGTCTGTAGCACAGTTGGATTTTCATAATCTACAATGGCAATTATAGTGGGACTGTTTTTTTCTTCGGTAAGCCAATATGGCTTTTCTGTGAATGGATGCTCTTGCAAAGTTTGTAAAAATACTACATCAGTATTGGACTTAATGTGTTTTGGACACGGCCAAACCATACACACTTTACAGCCAATTCTCTCAATGTGCTGACAGATATCACTGCCTTGTTCATCATTAGGATGTACAACAAGTACTTTGAGCTTACGAAGGTCTTTTAAGATTTCTATCGCCATTACTAATTAAGCTCACTTTCAAAATATTTCATCCGATTAAGACTTTTATCGGATCCAAGATCTACCAGATAAGGGTCGGGTTTTACTGGACTATCTGTTTCCGCAATGATTTGAAACTCGCCTTTGTCATTCACACGCCCAATTTTTGGCCATAAATATGTATGGTTGTTATCTGGATCAATTTGTATTGTTCCTTGAGGTGCATCAAATATCGTACCCAGTGTTGCCGTTCGGACAATATCTGTATCCAAAGTACCTACACGACTTATTATATCTGCAAAAAGATGAATCTGAAAATAAGCGGCTTCGGCACAAGCATTTGTACACTGCGATGCGCCGAACATCGCTTTATAGTTTTTCACAAATTTATGATTAGTGGGTGTGTCAACAGTTTCAAAATAAGGTGCAGCTGTAATATGCCCCGCACCTACTTCATAACCCATTGCAGTAACTTCTGCTTCACTCGTAGTGAGACTTGCAATAGGCATTTGTCTAGGTTGCAAACCCGCACTCCAATAACTCTTATAAAACTTACTGGTTGCCGATCCAACAATCGTACTAAAAATTACGTTTGGGCGTTTTTCTAGAATATCCGATAATATAGGAGCTATATCCTCATTCGTTGTATCTAATGGAATATATTTCTCGGCAACAACCTTACCTCCAGTTGAATCTAAAATATCTTTCATGATCCGATTTGATTCATACGGATAAATATAATTAGAGCCTACAAAATAAAAACGATTGCCATATTGATTTAGCAAATAACGCGCCAAGAACATGCTATTTTGATTCGGTACAGCACCCGTGTAAATTACATTTTTTGAATACTCAAAACCTTCGTATAGTGTGGGGTACCACAACAGGGCGTTGTAGTCTTCCACAATAGGAAGAACTGCCTTGCGTGTGCTTGACATATAACAACCAAAAATTATGTTTGCGTAATCTTTAGTAATTAAGCGTTTTGCAAGCTGTCGAAAATTCTCTGGGTTTGATTGTGGATCATAGACTATAGGTTTAATACGCCTACCGTGCACCCCACCTTGAGCATTAATTTCACGAATAGCAAGTAGTGTAGCGTTTAATTGTGTCTTTTCGATTACAGAGGTAACACCTGTTTTCGAAAACAATACACCAACTTTCCATGAGGATTTTATCACTCACACACCCCTGACTTGGATAATTATTTTTTTCATAGAAAATAGCATTAATCTACATTCACAGTCGATGCCACTAACAAATAAATAATACTTTAGGCTACTCCTTATTCAGATCAAAAAAAAGATAGTAGTTAGTACTAATTGAAAGGTTTATAAAATAATCTTATCAAATCTCTTTATTTAATTTTATGAAATAAAATTATTTTCATGGAAAATTATTAGATATTAAATACAGATCATGTCCATAAAAAATATATTACTTTTTTAATTCAGCATTCCCTCTGACTTTATAAAGCTAATAATTTCATCTAAGCCTTCATGGGTTTTTAGATTAGTAAAAACAAAAGGGCGTTCACCACGCATTTTACTTGCATCAGATTTCATTACATCAAGCGAAGCACCCACCATAGGTGCTAAATCTATTTTATTAATTACAAGCAAATCTGATTTAGTAATACCAGGACCTCCCTTGCGAGGAATCTTGTCGCCGGCTGCTACATCAATCACGTAAATAGTTAAATCAGAAAGCTCGGGGCTAAAGGTTGCACTTAAATTGTCTCCTCCGCTCTCTACTAGCACTAAATCTAAAGAGGGGAATCGATTACAAAGACGTTGTACTGCAGCTAAGTTAATCGATGCATCTTCACGAATTGCAGTATGTGGACATCCACCAGTTTCAACTCCAACGATACGCTCGATATCAAGCGCTTTATGTCTAATTAAAAACTCTGCATCTTCTTTAGTATAGATGTCGTTAGTTACCACACCAATTTCATATTGATCACGCAACCTTTTACAAAGTGCATTAAGCAATGCAGTTTTCCCTGAGCCTACTGGCCCTCCTACCCCTACTCTTAGTACTTGATTCACAATAACTTCTTATGAACGAAAAAGGCGGGTGTATTGCATTTCATGGTTTGCACTTGCGATGCCTAAGCCCACAGCCGTACTTCCAATTTCATCATCCTGCAAAGCCATGCCAATTTCTAATGCATCTGGAATGGCAATAATTAATGAAGATAATATCTTTTGTCCATCTGTTTGACCTAAAGGTATTAGTTTTACTGCTACATTTACTTGATTTTCGCACCACGCCCAAAGATAGCCACAGCAGCACTCATATCTCCCAACTTTCCATGCATAAGCTGCAAGAGAAAAAACTGCGGCATAACTTGTATACGCTTTATCTTTTATTTGATCTGCGTGATGTATCTCTAAATCTAAAAGTAATTTAGACAAAGCATTCCCCAAATATTGATCTTCTTCTCGCAATTCTTTTGACTCACGACTAGCCAACAAAATTTGACTCCAATATTTTATTTCCTCCATTGAATTCGACTGCCAAGCGTTATATAAACGTAATAGAATTGGAGTATCTAAAAATGTTTGTGTGGTACGCAATAACCCTCTAATCCAATCTTTTACACTCTCTGCATCACATATCCAACCTTGTTCACACGCAAACTCTAAACCTTGTGAATAAGCATACATACCGATAGGTAAAGATGGGCTCGTTAAGCGCATTAAATTTAGAATAGCGGTATTTTTTTGCATTACTCTAATGCGTGTGCTGATGGTATGCACCCGATTCAGGCTCAAATGATCGCATTTCATGCGCGACAGATAAACCCAAGCTCATTACCATTTCATCTAGAACATGATCATTTATATATATTAGATAATCATCTTCTATCTGCAGCGGCACATGTCGATTTCCTAGATGGTAACTTGCCTTAGCTAATAAAATTTTATTATCGCTTCTTGCAATAGAAACTTTTTCTTTTGCTGCAATAATTTTTGCCACTATTCCTTCATCTGTGCGTAAGCAATCTCCTCCACGTAAAATTTGCCCCCTAGGTAACATCAATCCGACTTCTTCACCACTATCTAACCTAGTTTTAAGGCGCGCCTTTTGACGCAACTCAAATGCTAACGTTAAACTATGTATGGATTCTTGCGTGCAATCTACGCGTTGAGTAAATGTCAACACACTAATACTTAAAATAAGAAGTAGCGTTGCGCAAGTGGAACAATTGTTGCAGGTTCACAAGTTAGCAATTCACCATCAGCACGCACTTCATAAGTTTGCGGATTCACATCGATTTGTGGCTGATAGGTATTTAAATGCAAATCCTTCTTGCCTAAATTACGTATACCGTTTACTGCAATGACTTGTTTTTCTAAACGCAATTTATCTTTAATGCCATTATCCAATGCAGCACGAGAAACAAAAGTCATCGAAGTTGACGCATTGGCTTTATTTTCTGCTGCAAACATATAACGATAATGTGTGGGTTGAGGCGTAGGAATAGATGCATTTGGATCTCCCATCGGCGCTGCAATAATAAAACCACCCTTAATAATTAATGAAGGCTTAACACCAAAGAAAGCTGGCTTCCACAACACTAAATCAGCAAGTTTACCAACCTCAACTGACCCTACTTCATGTGCAATTCCATGGGTAATGGCAGGATTAATAGTATATTTTGCAACATATCGCTTAATTCTATAGTTGTCATTACACTCACTATCCTCTGCAAGTGCACCTCGTTGCACTTTCATTTTATTTGCTGTCTGCCAAGTACGTGTAATTACTTCTCCTACTCTACCCATGGCCTGTGAATCGGAAGCGATCATGCTAAATGCGCCCATATCATGAAGAATATCTTCTGCCGCTATGGTTTCTTTGCGGATGCGCGATTCTGCAAATGCCACGTCTTCTGGAATATTTGGATCTAAGTGATGGCAGACCATCAACATATCTAAATGTTCATCAATAGTGTTTACAGTGTAGGGTCGAGTTGGGTTTGTACTGGATGGCAAAACGTTTGCTTCCCCACAGACGCGAATAATGTCTGGAGCATGTCCGCCGCCTGCACCTTCGGTATGGTAGGTATGAATAGTGCGGTCTTTAAATGCTGCAATAGTATCTTCGACGAAACCTGACTCATTTAATGTATCAGTATGAATTGCTACTTGAATATCATATCTGTCTGCACAATCTAGGCAGTTGTCAATTGCGGCCGGTGTCGTACCCCAATCCTCGTGTAGCTTGAGCCCCATTGCACCCGCTTCAACTTGTTCATCCAATGCGTTCGGCAAACTTGCATTACCTTTACCAAGATAGCCAAGATTCATCGGTAATGTATCTGCAGCTTCTAACATGCGATGTATATTCCACGGACCAGGTGTACAGGTTGTGGCATTGGTGCCTGTAGCGGGCCCTGTACCACCGCCAAGCATTGTCGTAACACCTGACATTAATGCATCTTCTATTTGTTGCGGACATATAAAATGTATATGAGCATCAATGCCTCCTGCAGTAAGTATTTGCCCTTCACAAGCAATTGCCTCTGTACCTGGACCGATAACGATATTTACATCGGGCTGAACATCGGGATTACCAGCCTTACCTATACCTGCTATACGACCATTTTTTATGCCTATATCTGCTTTTACAATGCCCCAATAATCAATAATTAAGGCATTAGTGATGACAGTATCCACTGCATCTTTCGAAGAAGCCTGACTTTGCCCCATACCATCTCGGATTACTTTGCCACCACCGAATTTAACTTCTTCACCGTAAGTTGCAGAATCCTTTTCAACTTCAATAACAAGTTCAGTATCGGCTAAACGTAAACGGTCGCCTACAGTGGGGCCATACATTTCTGCATAAGCTTGGTGTGATATTTTTGCCATATTAATTAATCCAGTTGGCCCATAATTTTTGCATTAAACCCATATACGATCCTATTGCCAGCATATTCTACTAGCGATACTGAACGTTCCTGTCCGGGCTCAAAGCGCACAGCAGTACCTGCTGGAATATCCAGACGTCTACCTTTTGCTGCCTCGCGATCAAACTTCAATGCAGAATTCGTTTCATAAAAATGATAGTGCGATCCAACTTGAATAGGACGATCACCAGTATTCGCAACAGTAATTGAGATCGTGTTGCGCCCATCGTTAATCTCAAGCTCACCCTCTGACGCTATCAATTCACCGGGAATCATATCAGCACCTCATTCATAATATTGGGTTGTGAACCGTTACAAGTTTTGTTCCGTCCGGGAAGGTTGCCTCCACTTGTACCTCATGAATCATTTCGGCAATTCCATCCATAACATCATCATGCGATAAAAGTGTACGTCCATACTCCATTAATTCTGCAACACTTTTACCAGCACGAGCGCCCTCTAATATTGCAGAAGAAATGTATGCAATCGATTCTGGATAATTCAGTTTTATACCATTTTGCTTTCTTCTTTCCGCAAGTAAGCCTGCAGTAAATATTAATAGCTTATCTTTTTCACGCGGAGATAGTTCCATACATTTTCCTACTGTTATTATCTGTTTATGTTGCCCAAATCCTAGGCGCACAAGGCTGTTTATCTAATAATTTAGAACGAATTCGACCCCATATTTCTACAAAACATTCACGTATTGCTATTGCATTTGAATCTAAACAGCGGCATATCAGCATTTCACCAATTAAAGTAACACTCAAATTACACACATGTTTGATCGTGTCTTGTATTTCACTTTGCGCTTCAAGCAAGTCCAATGTCGATCTGCTTACAATAGTAAAAATACCCATTACCGGCTTGTTGCCTAACCCCCAATATGAATTAAACACCTCTGCACGATTATGTATATTTGTTCGATCAATTAACAATGGTTCATGACACTTCCAAATCTCAAAGGATTGCTTAAACATGCCTTGAGTAAATAATTCTTTACTGGCTGGCCGACCAAAACTCACAATTTCCCAGCCAAAAAATTTTGCATTTTCATCTAAATTTACAATGGTTTTAGATCGTACTCTGCAGCCATCAAATAAAATTGTTTCTTGGGGTAGCCATTCTAGAGTCGCAGAATTTTTAACGGTTAGTAACTGAGTTTGCCAAGCTGTCAAACCTGCTGAGCGATAAAACTTATTAGCTGCTGGTGTTGTAATCAATACAGAAGTATTTGATGTACATTCCACGTCGATATGTAATGAATCTCCTCCAACAACACCACCTGGTGGATGCAGTATATAAAGGTGACAGGTACCGTTATTTTCTGGATAAAATGGTCTTTGAACGGTTAATGGACCAACGTGACGCCGCTTGCTTAAAACTGTTTTGTCATTATTGGCGGTAAAGCCTAGACAAAGTTTTGCTTCCCAAAGCGAATTTGGTTGCAAGTCCTTTAAACAATCGGCATCAACTTTTTCCGCGATGGTTACCATTATTATTATGCGAGCTAGATGCTTTTATCGACTTATTTTTTACAAGACTATTCCAAGCATACACAGAAAAACCCACACAACCCAATAGAATTAATAGGCCCCAACTAGAAAAAGCATGATATAGGATCGGATGCATAAATTCTGGAACATCAGGTTTTCCATGCCCCAAATGTGCAAAGGATGCATATGGAAAGAACATGCTAAATAAAATACAACCTTTAAATAATTTTATTATTTGCATACTATAAAACTCCTCCTTTATTTTTCACTTAAATTATACTTTTAAGTAACGGTCAATTAAATCTTCCCCTAATGATTCTATATTCCCGGTGGAGACCATTCTCCCTTTCTCCATAATACTAAAATAATTTGCTACTTTTTTTGCAAAAGGCAATTTTTGTTCTACCAGCAATACGGTTAAGCCTAGTTCTTTATTTAGCCTTTTGATGATGTCACCAATCTCTGAGACAATATTAGGTTGTATGCCTTCAGTTGGCTCATCCAAAATCAATAATTCGGGTTCAATTGCAAGGGCTCGGCCAATTGCCAGTTGTTGTTGTTGACCTCCTGATAAGTCTCCACCTCTTCGATTAAGCATCTGTTGCAACACTGGAAAAAGTTCAAAAATTATACTGGGTAATTTTTTCAATTTATCTCGTCGCGAATTCAATCCAGTAAGTAGATTTTCTTCTACAGTGAGTTGAGAAAATATTTCTCTACCTTGTGGCACATACCCTATTCTATTCCTTGCCCTTTGTTCAGCTGGCTTTGATGAGAACTCAATACCATTAATGTTAATTTTCCCATTGGAGATTGGTTCTAAGCCCATGATGCACTTCAGCAAAGTTGTTTTGCCAACACCATTTCTACCCATCAAACACATACATGCGCCAAAATCAATATTAAGATCGATATTCCAAAGCGTATGACTCTCCCCATAGAAATGATCTAGATCATTAATCGTCAGCATATTTTATTCGCCTAAATACACTTCAATTACCTTAGGATCATTTTGTACACTTTCCATTGACCCTTCTGCTAGTACCCTGCCCTGATGAAGAACCGTAACACGTTTGGCAATAGATCGTACAAATTCCATATCATGCTCTACAACTACTACCGAATGTTTTTCTGCTAGCGAGGTAAGTAACTCGGCAGTATGCTCTGACTCCTGCTTTGTCATGCCTGCTACGGGTTCATCGACTAATAAAAGCTTTGGATTCTGCATTAAAAGCATGCCTATCTCTAACCATTGTTTTTGGCCATGCGACAATTCACCAGCATCTCTATGACTTTGTTTTTCTAAAGCAATTGTCTTTAGCACTTCTTGAATTCTGTCATCATCTTCGTCTGTTATTTTAAAAAATAGGTTCTCAAATACCTTTCTACGCCCTTCTAATGCAAGTTTTAAATTCTCATACACAGTATGATGTTCAAATACTGTTGGTTTTTGAAATTTCCGCCCTATCCCAAGATTGGCAATTTCGGCCTCGCTCATGGTAGTTAAGTCCGTCATGTCATCAAATATTACTTTGCCTTCGTCAGGACGCGTTTTACCAGTAATAATATCCATCATCGTTGTTTTACCCGCGCCATTTGGGCCTATGATGCTACGTAGTTCATTTTTATTAACATAAAGACTCAAATTATCGATCGCCTTAAAACCGTCAAAACTTACAGACACCCCATTCAAATACAAAATTGTATCGTTAGGCACGTGTGAAAGCGTGACACCACTTGGCTGTAATTCATTCATTATTTGGTCTTAAGCGAAGAATAATAGTTTTATAGAATTTATTGTTTGGAGAAGAAGCGCTCTTAAAGGCGCCTACAATGCCATGCGGTAAAAATAGAGTCACTACGACAAATAAACCCCCAAGCATAAATAACCAAACTTCAGGTGCTGCCGCAGTAAAATATGTTTTTGCAAAATTAACCACGATAGCGCCTAACACTGCACCATAAAGCGTTCCGCGACCACCTATTGCAACCCAAATTACAAGCTCGATTGAGTTGATTGGCGCAAATTCTCCAGGATTAATAATTCCAACCTGTGGTACATATAAGGCTCCTGCTATACCGGCCAGCATCGCAGAAATCACAAATACAAATAACTTTACATACTCATCTCTATAACCCAACGCCCTTACTCGACCCTCTGCGTCTCTTATTGCAGTAATTAAGCTACCTAAACGCGACTGCACAATAAATTTGCAAATTAAATAACCTATTGCAACTGCGATAGCCGAACAAATAAATAAAAAGTTTCGTGTTGAACCAGCTTGCAAATCAAATCCTAATAAATCTTTAAAGTCTGTAAGTCCATTATTCCCACCAAATCCAAAATTATTACGGAAAAAAGCAAGCATTAAGGCATAAGTTAATGCCTGCGTCATGATGGATAAATACACTCCCGTAACACGTGATCGAAAAGCTAACCAACCAAATACAAAAGCCAATAAACCAGGAACAAACAATACCATCAACATGGCGAACCAAAATTGATCAAACCCATACCAAAACCAAGGCAGTTCTTTCCAATTTAAAAACACCATAAAATCAGGCAGCACTGGGTGACCATAAACACCTCGCTCCCCTATTTGACGCATTAGGTACATACCCATTGCATAACCACCTAAACCAAAGAACGCTGCATGCCCCAAACTTAATATTCCCAAATATCCCCAAACCAAATCTAGTGCTATCGCTAAAAGTGCATACGTTAAGTACTTGCCCATCAGAGTTACAACATATGTTGAAACATGAAAAGCAGAAGATGAGGGGACTAGTAAATTACAAACGGGGACAATAACTGTTACCATAAGCAAAATAGCTAAAAAATATCTGCCACCTTTATCATGCTCTAACAATCGGTAAATTAATGGTTTGTAACTCATAATTAGCTTTCAGCCGCTCTTCCTTTCAAAGCAAACATTCCACGCGGATATTTTTGAATAAATAAAATAATAAAAATTAAAACTAAAATTTTTGCAAATACTGCACCGGTAAATGGCTCCATAAACTTGTTAGCAATACCCAGTGTCATTGCACCAAAAAAAGTTCCCCATAAATTTCCCACGCCGCCAAAAACAACAACCATAAATGAATCTACTATGTAAGACTGACCCAAATTCGGTCCTACATTTGTGAGTTGGCTTAAAGCCACACCGCCAATTCCTGCGATGCCAGACCCTAAACCAAAAGTTAGAGAGTCTACCCAGTTGGTTCGAATACCCATTGCCTTGGCCATATTTCTATTTTGTGTTACTGCACGCATTTGCAATCCAAAAGAAGTTTTCTTAAAAAGCCATAACAAACCAAATAACACTAACAAGGCAAAAATAACGATGTACATTCGGTTATACGTCAATGATAAGGCGGGGTTGAATTCATAAGACCCACTCATCCATGCAGGTGTTATTACGGATCGGTTTAATGGCGAAAAAACAGACCTCACTGCTTGTTGCAGTATTAGGCTAAGGCCAAATGTGGCCAATAGTGTTTCTAAGGGGCGCCCATATAAAAAACGAATTATGCCGCGCTCTATGCCGATACCTATAAGTCCTGTAACAATAAATGCTGCGGGAATTGCAACAAATAACGAGAATTCAATAGCATTAGGCATGATCTGTTGAACAACAAAAGTTGTATAGGCACCAAGCATCAACATTTCTCCATGCGCCATATTGATGACGCCCATCACGCCAAATGTAATTGCCAAACCAACGGCAGCAAGTAACAAAACAGAACCGAGACTTAGCCCAAAAAATATGTTCTCTATTTGCTTATAAAATCCTACTTTAAGATTTGTACTATCTAACGCTGAAGTTACAGCAGCTAACAGTCTCGCATCTGTTACTGACGTAGGTTTATTTTCAAAATTATTTTTTAGATCTTCGAGTATGACCCGAACTTCTGAATAAAGTGAACCAGATAATGTATTGATTGCGTTGAGCTGTAATTCTGGATCATTAGATTTCGCTTCAGCTGCCGCAATACATACATTCATCAATTCTTTTACATCTGCATCTTTTTCTTTTTGTATTGCATTTCTTAACACTTCTATTGAAGAAGCACTAAGATTTTTCAAAATATTTCTTGTTGCATCCAGACGTATTTTTTTATCTTTGTTATATATAGTAAGAGTTGCTATTTTGTCATTAAGCAATCTTCTAATTTTGTTATTTATACCAACTTTCTTATACTCTTTTCTAAGCTCTTTTTTTGTTTTTGATCCTAACAGCTCATCTGTCAATGGATCAAATATTTCCAAATTTCTTGACTTACTTTCTGAAACTTTGACAATTTGTTTGTCCTTTTTGTTGTAATAGATATTTCCTTCCAATAGCTTAGCAAGAATGCTCACAGCAGACTTGTTTCCTGAGTTTGCTATAGCTGTTATAGCTGAAGATTTGTCATCAAAGCTCTTCGAAGTTAGCAGCACAAAACTGCTGAGAATAGGATCTTCTGTTTGACTTGTCTCTTCAGCACAAAAGCTATTTTCTACAAGCGATAATAGTAGAAAAA
>JBFGJY010000072.1:0-12364 GCA_041576975.1 Gammaproteobacteria bacterium
AATTCGCCCAATTAAGACTCGGTTTCCCTACGCCTTCCCTATGCGGTTAAGCTCGCCACTGAAAGTAAGTCGTTGACCCATTATACAAAAGGTACGCAGTCACCCACCGAAGTGGGCTCCCACTGCTTGTATGCATACGGTTTCAGGTTCTATTTCACTCCCCTCACCGGGGTTCTTTTCACTTTTCCCTCACGGTACTAGTTCGCTATCGGTCGGTAGAGAGTATTTAGCCTTGGAGGATGGTCCCCCCATGTTCAGACAGGATTTCACGTGTCCCGCCCTACTCGATTTTACTTGATCTATGCTTTGGTATACCGGGCTATCACCGTCTTTGGCCACACTTTCCAGAGTGTTCTACTAGCAAACAACAAGCTTAAGGGCTGATCCCCGTTCGCTCGCCGCTACTAAGGGAATATCGGTTGATTTCTTTTCCTTCGGGTACTTAGATGTTTCAGTTCCCCGAGTTCGCTTCACTATCCTATGAATTCAGATAGCGATGATCACCGAAGTGATCGGGTTTCCCCATTCGGACATCCCCGGGTAAGTGCTTGTTTGTCAGCTAACCGAGGCTTATCGCAGACTACCACGTCCTTCATCGCCTTCTACCGCCTAGGCATCCACCGTATGCACTTATTCACTTGACCATATAACCTCAAACACCCTCACTCGATATTTTCATCAATAACTTCGTTGTAGTGTTCGCGTACTGCAGTCACATACAGGGAGTATGCTCCTTTGTTCGCTCAAACTACGCCTTGTTCTTGTCGAAAATCTCTTCGTGAAGACAACAATCGAAATTGCTGTATTGAGATTTTATGTCTGAATAAACGACAAAACTTGAGATAAAACATTTTAGTGATTTATCTATCGCCTAGTTGATTTCCAAATTTTTAAATATCACTCTGAACATGTATTTCAGAGTACTGAGCGATCAGTGCTAATTATTCTGTAACAAAATAATTAGCACTGATTGATCCATATCAACTCAAAGTTTGGTGGAGCCAGGCGGGATCGAACCGCCGACCTCCTGCGTGCAAGGCAGGCGCTCTCCCAGCTGAGCTATGGCCCCTCTACTCGTCTATTTTGTTTATTACGTTGTTGTGTCGTTTCCTCACATCAGTCACATACCTTTATGTATGCTCCTTCGTTCAAAAACTCCGCGCCTCGTATTAAACAAAATATCCTTCGTATACGCCCTCCTTCACACCTGAATTTCTTACTTTCGTTTCAGGTTAGGCAAATTGATTGCGTAGTGTATTTTTAATACATGAGCAATCATCTCACACCACATGAAATGAAAGTGGTGGGTCTGGGAAGATTTGAACTTCCGACCTCACCCTTATCAGGGGTGCGCTCTAACCAACTGAGCTACAGACCCAAGACCTCGCACCATAATCAAACCTTGTCAGGCTTACTCTGGGCCTTGCACTCCGCGAAAGTTACACTACTCCCGCATCTCAACATTCTTCCGGTCGGAATTCGACCTCACCCAACTTATCCATATTCTGGGTATCGCACTCTAACCAACTATGCTAGAGACACTAAATCTTTCACTAGTCTAACGCCCAGTGCTAATTCGGCCATAAATTCGTAGCGCCTATGCACATACTCGTTCGCCAGTATTCTAGTGTTAACTTACTACAAGCGAATCAAGGGATACACCTTACTTCGGGTAACCCATTATTTTACAGTTTATTCTGGGATTAGGGCAATGACTTTTGCGACGCGCGATTATAATATGAATGTAGGCAAGGTCAATCACTTAGAGTGATTTATCAGCGAAATTCGACTAAATTCATTTCAACCGTACCACCATATACATGATTAGAATCCACATCCTCAAATCTGATCAACTTTACTAGCCCTACACCTGGGGCATACCACTCATCTGTAGTGAATTTCACCTCATCTTGAGCTATCGTCAATATCCTTCCAATATCCACAGCAGCAGTTCCTTGAATATGGAGACATTTCTTAAACACACCAGCTTTTGTTTTCACTTCTTCATCGACTGAGATGATTTTATAAGTCATAGGAAAATGAACGATTCTACGAAGTTCGTAATTAGTCGGAAACGGACGATCGAGTAAGTAGGGTTGTCCAGCATGGATCCAACTTGTGCCGGGTACAAGTGGCCCTTTTATTACATAACGATTTTCTTCATCAAATTCAGCTTTTAATTCCGCTGCAGTGCGTTTTGCAATTCTGCGCACATCTAGGTTTTCTTTTACAAAGTAGTAGTCCGTTCCTAAACTTGTTCGACGGACATATAGATCTTTTTGATCTATTGTTCGCTTACCCAGGTTTTTAATGGCCAAGGTTTCCTTATTTTTGTAATGGGGGGTGACACTAGAAACTTGGTAATGCCAGGTACGGCCTTTTTCTAAGGGAAAGTACGCACCTGAATCCGTATCACAGGATTGTAAAAAAATAGCAAATGTGAATACAACAAAAACCAGATGGCATTTTTCTGCAAACATCTACTTTTCTGGTAACTTTGGATCTGGCAAATCAAAAATAACAATCCGTTCTAACTGCTGAACAGTATATTGTGACTTTGAAAGCTCGTTTGGGGGATCAATATCTTCTATGCGCCCCATCTGAGTGATACCTCGTCGCATTCGCCAATTTGCTTTTTCCAATTCTTCATGCAATTTCGGTGAATAATCAACACGATATGCACGCGGATTTTTATCGGGATAGCTATCATTAATTGCAGCCACCCACATAAATATTTCACCCTTACCTTTACTATTTTTATCAGGTTCAACCACTCTGGAAGCAATCATTACAAATTCCTCTGGCAACTCCCTTTCAGTCGGCCATCCCAACATTCCATTTAGTGCATTATGTGTAGCAAAGAAAAATCCTCCAACTAAAAGCGTTGTGCTAACTTTCACCCATACTGGCACGCTGGAATATATATACAGACCAATCAACAAAACGGCTAACGCTGTGTACGTGACACTTAGAAGTAAAATAGACTCATTCATCCTGCTGTTCGCAAAGTAACTATATTTTTTTGCAAAGTGCTGACATTTCTCACTTTGCCTTGTTTAGTGACATAAAAGCGAACAGCCGTCTTCTCTGCACCTACCTTTGGTAAGTTGATCGTACCGTAGTAGACCACTTCTAATTTGGGATTCACTTTCACTACACGCACCTCGGCACTCACTGATTGATTACTGATTGACTTGTAGTAATGCAAATTAACTACATATTCGCCAGCCACAAAACTTCGTAACGTAACAACTTCTTGATTAAGTGGATTTACAATTTCCTGACCATTTACCAATATCGTGTCATTAGATAAACCGCGATCATCACGATCTAAATGCATAAAACCTTCTTCAGGATTACGAAACCAAACTAAACTTCCTGAGGGGTCCTCTACCCAAGTATCGATATCATCCGGATTATTATCTGGCCATTTTGTCGTAATGATGAACTCTGCTTTGGGATCAATAATTCCTTCTTTTGCAGGCGGATGAATAAATATAACTACGATAAAAAAAAGTAGCGTAAATGCGATTAAAACATTGAATAGCAGATCTGTGAAAGGATCTTGCTCAACTTTACGTCGCGGCCGACCGATCGCCATTTAACGTTATTCCTCCCCCATTGTTATATAAATGTACATTGGCAAAATGAACGGCCAAACTGACTAATCGATCAGCAGCACGATCTAGCATCAAGTACTGAAATCCAAGTAACATACTTCCAACTAAACCAACAAGTGTCGTCGTCAGTGCAACGCCCATACCAACTGCCATTTTAGCGATGACCTCCTGAAGATCCGCAAATTCAATTGAACTAATGTCTGCTACTGAAGTGAGCATTAACACAAACCCCACCACCGTACCAAGTAAGCCTAGCTTGATTAATAAGTTAGCAAAAAACCAACCGGTTTCATGTTGCCCACTCGCTTGTTCTGCCAAAACACTCATTAGTTGAGAAGAGGTTTGTTGTTCGCTTTCATTCAAAGATTGTTGATTTTTTCTCAACATATCCAATAAAAATCGTGACACTAAAGATTCGTTTATTTCTCTATCGTTGAACAGCAACAAGTCGTTTTCCAACTTGATACTAACTCCCTTGCCTTTGGAGCTTATTAATGCCGCTTCATTTAGTTGTTTGGAGAGATACCAGACACGTAGCGCGCAATGTACAGTA
Source organism: Gammaproteobacteria bacterium (assembly GCA_041576975.1). Lineage (GTDB taxonomy): Bacteria > Pseudomonadota > Gammaproteobacteria > UBA4575 > UBA4575 > JBFGJY01. Next base: position 4,174 of record JBFGJY010000072.1, read on the forward strand.
CCACCCAAAAAAATTAATCCTATAATAACCGAAATGCGTGTGGGGTCATTCTGGAACACAAGAACTAAAAAGCCATATTCCCACGCCAGCCACAAGACGAACACCAGCGTGACCATAAATAACAACCATTGCAGGAATAAATAGTGACGAGGAAAATCATCAAGCTTACGCATAGCAAATATCAAATGTTAATTGACAAAAGTACATTGATTAAAAGCCATAACTTGAACCTATCTGCGTCAATCTGTATCTAATAGGAATATTAGCAATCTGTGATCAATTAGAATAGGGTAAAGATATAAAACCAACAATATCTTCGTAGGTAATTGCAATGGATTACAATGCTTCATTCTCTATTGACTATAGTCAACGTGACCCTCTTTCAGGTGTTGATGAAATTTTTTATAAAAGGTGGTCACCCAGATCCTTCAAAAAAGTAGACTTGCCGGAAAAAACGATCAGCGCTATTTTTGACGCAGCACGTTGGTCACCCTCATGTTTTAACGCTCAACCTTGGCGATTCATAACTACAACCACTGGGCCGACATTCTCAAAATTTCTAAGATTGCTCTCTGAAAAAAACCAGCTTTGGGCTAAAAACGCCAGCATCTTGGGATTTATTTATAGCAAAAACGAATTTGATCATGCAGCGCGAATCAATCAAATGGCACCTTTTGATTGTGGTGCCGCGTGGATGGCAATGACGATACAAGCTCGAATGTATGGCTTATATACTCACGCAATGGCAGGCATTGACCGAGAGGCAACATATCAGGCACTCAATATTGATAAAGAAAAGTATACCGTGCAGTGTGGGTTTGTAATAGGCGTAGTGGATAACCCCGAAAAACTTACACAAGACTTTGTTACAAAGGAAAAGCCCTCACCACGCAAATCACTCTCTGCAACATGGTTTACAGATTCATTCTCTGAATAAATAAATTTTAAATAAGATGAATAAATTGAAAACTATTTATTGTTTAAAAGTATGCCGATATTTTTTATGTGTGCTATTCGTGGTTTTTATTACGTGCGGTACTCTGTCAAACACAGTAGCTAAAGAAAATAATGTTTCAGTAGTAGAGATTGGTTTTCTCAAACAACTACGTGAAAAGCTGCCTAAACTATCGAATCTTGAATTGCCGCCAGATGACGATGGAGTTTTGGGTGGGGAACAAGGAGTGATTGATAACAATGGTACTGGACAATTTCTTAATCAGAAATTTACATTCACATCCAAAATTTTAGATGTGGACGATGATCCTGAAACCGCTTTTAAAGAACTATACGAAAAAGGCATACGTCACTTTATAACGGATCTTTCATTGCATGCATTATTAAAACTATCAGACAGCACCGTAGGGAAACAGGCTTGGTTTTATAACATTGGAGCAAGTGAAGATTTATTACGCACGCAAGAATGTCGTGCAAATATTTTGCACTTCGTGCCAAGCTATGCGATGAAAGCGGATGCACTTGCACAATATCTAATCGCTAAACGTTGGAAAGAATGGTTCCTCGTTATTGGTCGCCGTGAAGCTGACCGTGAATTTGCCTCAGCAGTACGCCGTGCAGCGAAAAAATTCGGCGGCAAAATTATTGTAGAAAAAGTTTGGGAGTATGGGCCTGATGCAAGGCGCACCGCGCAAGCAGATGTACCGGTATTTACACAAAAAATTGACTACGATGTGTTAATCGTAGCGGATGTCGTTGGAGAATTCGGCGAATACCTAATGTATCGCACCTGGGAGCCCAAGATTGTTGCTGGCACTCAAGGACTCATTCCCGTTACGTGGCACCGCACTCATGAAATTTGGGGCGCAGCGCAGATGCAAAGTCGTTTTTTGAAAAATTACAATCGTCGCATGTCTGAGCAAGAATACAATGTTTGGTCAGCCATTCGCGCGATTGGTGAAGCCGCTACCCGTACACAATCGGTTGATGCCTCGGCAATGGCAACGTACCTTCGGAGTGAAAATTTTGAACTTGCTGGATACAAAGGGCAAAAAATGACATTTCGAACATGGAATGGTCAACTGCGACAACCAATTCTACTTGTTTGGGCCAAGTCGCTTGTATCTGTCTCTCCCCAACCACAGTTTTTACATCAACATTCGCAATTAGATTCACTTGGTTATGATGAACCTGAATCAAAATGCAGACTGCAGCACTAATTTATATACAACTTTATTTAATTTAAAAATATGAAATTAATTTTACAAACGCTGTTATTTGTTTTTTTGTTCTATTGCACAGCACATGCTGAAACCATTTATATCTCGAATGAAAAAGACAACACCATTAGTGTCATCGATGGTGAATCACTGGAGGTAACTAATACCATCAAAGTTGGACAACGCCCGCGTGGTGTTGCTACCAGTAAAGACAACAAGTATTTGTACATCTGTACGAGTGATGATGACCACATTGAAGTGCTTGATATGGACACCAATAAAGTAGTAGCTGTGCTGCCGTCTGGACCTGATCCCGAACTAATGATATTGAGCCCTGATGGTGAACTCCTTTATGTCTCTAATGAAGATGACAATACGGTTACAGTTGTAAACTTAGAGAAAAAACGTATTAAGACTGAAATACCGGTTGGAGTAGAACCGGAAGGCATGGGTATCAGTCCAGATGGAAAAATACTGGTTAACACCTCAGAGACGACGAATATGGCCCACTTTATTGATACGGAAAACAATGAAGTAGTCGCGAATACTTTAGTTGATGCAAGACCTCGTTTTGCGGAATTTACTAAAACTGGTGATAAAGTTTGGGTTTCCTCAGAAGTCGGTGGCACAGTGAGTGTGATCGATGCGACAAGCCATGAAATTATTAAAAAAATTACATTTAAGATACAAGGCATACGCGCAGAATCTATTCAACCCGTAGGTATAGCCCTAACTGAAGACGCAAAGTGGGGATTTGTTGCGTTGGGGCCCGCCAATCGTGTAGCGGTTGTTAACGCACAAACATATGAAGTTGAAAAATATTTGTTAGTTGGCCAAAGAGTTTGGCAACTTGCATTCAATGCTGATCAATCTAAATTGTATAGCACAAATGGAGTCAGCAACGATGTATCTGTTATTGATGTAAAAAAACTTAAAGTACTCAAATCGATTGCGGTCGGCAGGTACCCGTGGGGTGTAGCCGTCCGTGATTGAATACCGTCCGCCGAATAACAAATAATAATAAAGTAGGCAGTGCAAACAGAAGCATCACAACCGGCACTTGAAATTCATGGGCTAAGTCATTTTTACGGAAAATTTCAAGCCTTAAATGAATTCGAGCTCACGATTCAGCAAGGCCAGTTCGTTGTTTTACTAGGGCCTAATGGGGCTGGAAAAACGACGTTGTTTTCTTTAGTTACTCGGCTCTATAACAATCGTCATGGTTCCATACGAATAAATGGCTTTGAGCTAAGAAAGCATCCTTCAAAGGCGCTGCGCTATTTGGGCGTTGTATTTCAGCAGCGTTCTTTAGATGTTGATCTCACTGTAAAACAAAATCTCAAATATTCTGCAGCACTGCATGGATTTTCTAAAAAATTAATTAAAGAGCGTTCGCATCAAGAACTAGAACGCCTTAACATGCTTGAATATAGCGATCAAAAAGTTCGTAAATTAAGTGGTGGCCAGGCTCGGCGCGTGGAAATTGCACGTGCATTAATGTCAAGGCCAACGCTACTGATTCTTGATGAACCTACAGTTGGTTTGGACATCAACAGCAGAGAGCAAATTTTGCAACATGTGCGTGGACTGTGTAGCCAAAACAACATAGCCGTTTTATGGACTACTCATCTGATCGATGAAGTACGACCTCATGATATCGTTGTAATTTTGAAAAATGGTAATGTCATTCAACATGGCCATGCGAATGAGATCGCTGGAGCGGATGATTTTGAAACCATGAAAAATACTTTTCAGTCTTTACTTAAATAAAATGATGCTGGTTGAATACATAAACTGTTTTAAAGGAATTGTATGGCGTGAAACCTTGCGATTTCTGCAGCAACGCGAACGCTTTATCGCAGCACTGGTACGACCATTGGTGTGGCTGTTTATCTTTGCTGCAGGCTTTCGTTCTGTGTTGGGTGTCTCCATTATTCCACCGTATGAAACCTATGTGCTTTACGAGGAATACATCACTCCTGGATTGGTAGGCATGGTGCAATTATTTAGTGGAATGCAAACATCATTATCAATGGTGTACGACCGTGAAATGGGAAGCATGCGTATTCTACTCATGAGTCCAATGCCTCGTTGGTTTTTGTTAGTCAGCAAGCTGCTGGCAGGTGCCGCCATTTCCATTTTTCAGGTGTATGCCTTTCTGTTGATTGCGTGGTTTTGGGAAGTAAGGCCACCCAGCATCGGCTACCTAACACTGTTGCCTGCATTATTTCTTACCGGACTCATGCTTGGCTCTTTAGGACTGTTCTTGTCATCAATGATCCGGCAGTTAGAGAACTTTGCTGGAATTATGAACTTCGTAATCTTTCCGATGTTTTTCACATCATCTGCTTTGTATCCACTCTGGCGTGTAAAAGAGGCCAGTGTGATGCTACACAACATCGCCTATTTCAATCCCTTTACGCATGCGGTGGAATTAATACGCTTTGCCCTCTACGGCCAACTAAATGTGACGGCATTAATCTGGGTAACCACCACTACAATTATTTTCTTGGGACTGGCAATTTATGGTTACGATCCTGCTCGCAGAGTGATCGCACGGCGCGCAGGTGGCAAACCAGCTTAATTGAAGTAAGTGTGCTGATATAATAAAAGAAAAGGCACGTTGTTAAAACATGCCTTTTTATGAAACGAGTTACATAAACTTAAGAAAACTATTCTTGTGGATTTTTATTTTCTAATCAGATGCACCCTCATCAGAAAATTGTGCGATGTAGGCGATAACGTCATCAAGCTCCTGTTCATTCTTCAATCCAATAAATGCCATCTTTGTACCTTTAAGGTTGGTCAGCGGACTTTTAAGAAATTCTTTTAAGGTTGGCTCGTCCCATACCAATCCAGAAGACTTCATTGCTTCGGAATACCCTGCAAAGCTCTCTAATGTACCTGCTGTTCGGCCCATAACTCCATACAGACTTGGACCAATCTTAGATACATCCGGTGCTACTTCATGACATACTTTACATTTTACGTAGACTTTTTCGCCGGAAGCTGCATCTCCAGCGAAGCTAAATGTAGGGAATAAGAATAACAATAGGCCAAACCAAAATATGCAGACTCTTGCCCTACTTGCTTCAAAGTTAACCATTTAAATTCTCCTCTATAATTAGTTATTATCCACACGCGCTATATAAGAGCTTAACATGCCATAAATTCTCTATAGAATGGCTAATTTACCATAACAAATTTCAAAAATTTACAAACGGGCACATTCATCTATGACAATGTTCAAGCAAATAAGCCTAGTCATAACCGCAATTTTCATGTTGTTTTTGTTGGGTGGGCCCGTATCAGGCGCCGACTCTATACGGGTGGGTGTGCTTAAATTTGGAACCGTAAGCTGGGAGCTTGATGTAATCAAGCGCAACCAACTCGATACGGCCGAGGGAATTGACATAGAAGTGATCCCTTATGCAAGTACTCAAGCAACACTTGTGGCACTGCAAGGTAAAGAAGTTGACATGGTTGTATCCGATTGGATTTGGGTATCAAGACAACGTAGTGCTGGCAAATTCTTTACATTCATTCCTTACTCCGCTGCATTAGGTGCCGTAATGGTGCCCGATGATTCCGCAATCATAAATTTAAAAGATTTACATGGAAAAAACTTAGGCGTTGCCGGAGGAGCTCTAGATAAGAGCTGGTTGATGTTAAAGCTCTATACTGAACAGCGCTATGGTCTTGATCTGGAACATGAGGCTACCACAAAATTTGCTGCACCCCCATTGTTAAATGGTCAGATTCAAAATAATCAGCTCGATGCAGTGCTAAATTATTGGCACTATTGTACGAGGCTAGAGGCTCAAGGATATCGACGTATCATCTCGATTCAAGATGTCGTATCCAGTTTACTCGGTTACAGTATTCAGCTCCCAATGCTTGGGTATGTGTTTGATGAAAATTGGGCCAATGAAAATGAATCTAAAGTTCTTGCATTTGCTGCAGCAACCATAAAGGCGCGCGACATAATGGAAACGGATGATAATGAATGGAATGAATTGCGAGATAAAATGAGAGTCGAGGACAATGCTACATTCGCTGCTTTGCGCAAACGCTATCGTGAAGGGATTCCACATCAATGGTCTAAACAGGAACGCGCAGCAGCCTCCATCATTATGAGTGTACTTGCAGAAGAAGGCGGGTCAAAACTCATCGGAGATAGCAAACAACTATCACCGGGTACATTTTGGAATAAGTTAGAATACTAAGTCCTCGTACAAATATAAAAATAAATCCTTGCTTGGTAAACATGCGGTGCGCAATTTTTCAAACGACACACCATTGTTCAAACGACAATCATCTATTATCACAGTATTATCTATTACTGCGTTTATCGGGTTGTGGTTAATCTGTTCATATTTATTAGGTAGCCAGCTGTTACCTACCCCACTAACCGTATTTCAACGCTTGCTTGAAGAGGCTCGCACGGAGTCATTATTTTACCACACGGGTATTACACTTGGACGTGTAGCATTTAGTTTTATCATCGCCATGGCGGTTGGTGTCAGTCTAGGCTTAGCAATGGGCCGAGTTACCATCATCAATCAACTGTTTGACCCTTGGCTAGTATTTTTCTTAAACATTCCAGCACTAGTTATCATCATCCTTGCATATATCTGGGCAGGCCTGACGGAAGTTGCAGCCATCAGTGCAGTTGCGATAAATAAAATCCCTAATGTAGTCGTCACGGTGCGTGAGGGTGTTAAGGCCTTGGACCCTCAATTACAAAATATGGCGCATGTATTTAAATTTGGACGCTGGAAAATACTTCGTCATGTTGTGTTACCCCAGTTGGAACCCTATATCGTTGCAGCCGCACGCTCTGGAATAGCATTAATCTGGAAGATTGTATTAGTGGTAGAACTTCTGGGTAGAAACAATGGTGTAGGGTTTCAACTACATCTTTATTTTCAGCTCTTCGACATTGCTGCCATTATTGCATGGGCCCTTACATTTATAATCATTATGCAAGCCGTTGAATTTTTTATCTTGCAGCCTTTGGAAAACCATGCAACGCGCTGGCGCTGAACAAGTCCAACTGGACGCATCAATTCGAAGTAAATGTTTTGCTGCAGCAAATCATGGTGCCAAGACCATCCTTGAAAACGTAAATCTACGCATTACAAGCGATGAATTAGTCGTCATCACGGGACCGTCTGGTTGTGGCAAGACCACACTACTCAATATTATTGCCAACATCGATTCAGACTACGAGGGTGATGTGAAATTGCTGGAAACTCAGGATGGGCGAGTTCCCGTTTCATATGTGTTTCAAAATCCGTTACTGCTGCCTTGGCGCACCGTACGTGAAAACCTATTGCTGTCGATTCAATCCCCTGATGAACATTTAGCGGAGCTCGATTCGCTGTTACAGGCCATGGGCCTTGAAGATGTAAAAGATAAATTTCCTCGGCAAATCTCACTTGGAATGGCGAGACGTGTATCGCTCGCCCGTGCCTTTGCCGTACAAGCACCCCTGCTACTCATGGACGAGCCCTTCGTATCCCTGGATGAACCCACTGCAGAGCGCTTGCGCGATTTATTACTCAGCCAGCTTGCTGGGCGAGATATGGCGGTGCTGTTTGTCACGCATAATCTACGTGAGGCCTTGTTTTTAGCAGATCGTTTAGTGATATTAAGTCAAGACCCCGCGACGATTGTCGAAGAGATTACCCTGCAACCCCATGGTCGTGGACGTGATCAGATCACCATAGAGCATCTGCGCAATGACATCATCGCCAAACACCCTGAGATCCTGAGATAGCCCACAAAACGCAGGTGGGCTTACATTTTTACTTTATCTGTTGTATCGCTACAACAACCCAAAAAATAGTTAAAAAATATTGCATAAAGTAGTGGTAAAAGTGCGACACAGTGGTATGATTGCCACAGAATTACCTCGATAAACAGGTGTATAAGAATACATAATTAGACTTGTGTAGGGGAAAAACAGAATGTTTTCAATAAGTTTGATGATTTTCCTCGTAAATTGTCAAGCT
>JBFGJY010000073.1:0-12013 GCA_041576975.1 Gammaproteobacteria bacterium
CCAACAAATTAATGAAATCACAGGTTGGATAGATGCATCTAATGTGTATGGATCAGATGAAGAACGTGCGGCAGCATTACGCACCTTGGATGGAACCGGACGGCTAAAAACTAGTGCAAAAAATTTACTTCCATTTAACACAGAAGGTTTAAGTAATGCAGGAGGCCCTAGTGAAAAGCTATTTCTGGCAGGTGATGTGCGTGCGAATGAACAAGTCGGTCTCACCGCTATACATACCTTATTTGTACGTGAGCATAATCGTCTTGCAAAAAAATTAGTAAAAAATAAACAATCCTTAAGTGGCGATGAAATTTATGAAAAGGTGCGGAAAATTGTAGCTGCACAGATGCAGGTTATTACCTACAAAGATTTTTTACCTGTATTGCTAGGAAATGATGCGCTTTCTAAATATAAGGGTTATAAACCTGAGGTTAACGCCAGTATCGCGAATGAATTTGCCACTGTTACATACCGATTAGGACACAGCCTACTTTCTCCGCAAATTCTGCGGTTAAATAAAAAAGGTAAATATATTAAACACGGACCCTTAGCGTTGCGAGACGCATTCTTTGCGCCACACAGAATCATACAAGAGGGTGGCATCGAGCCCATATTGAGAGGTTTGGTGTATCAACCATGCCAAAATCTCGATGTCTTTATTATTGACGATGTACGCAACTTTTTGTTTGGGCTACCGGAAAGTGGAGGATTTGATTTAGCATCTTTAAATATTCAACGAGGCCGTGATCATGGTATTGCTAGCTACAATGAGGCACGCAAGGATCTTGGGCTGCCCCCTGCATCTACTTTTGCAGATATCTCATCAAATGCAGAGACACAAGTAAAACTTGAAAAGGCATATGACGGCAATGTCGATGACATTGACATGTGGGTCGGTGGATTGGCTGAAGATACAGTAAAAGGCGCACTTGTAGGCGAGCTTTTCTTTACAATCCTGAAAGATCAATTTGAAAGGCTACGTGATGGAGATCGCTTCTGGTATGAAAATTATTTTTACGGTCAACAGCTAAAGTCAATTAAACGCACAACCTTAGCAAAAATAATTCGTCGAAATACCAATATTTATAAAGAGATTCAAAATGACGTCTTTTTAGTCGATGCAAAAAGAAGAAGTATTAAGAATAACTAAGTGATCAAAAAAATCCTTCTTCTACTTATTCTTAATCAGTGCACTAGCGTCTTCTATGTCACTTGTTCGGATGTAAATAGCGCAAAAAACTCTATCAAAGTGAAGTCGTCAAAGTTACGGATTGTGATTCCATTACGATTCTTATTGAAGGCAAAGAATTACGCATTCGACTTGCAGAAATTGATGCACCCGAACGTGGCCAACCCTTTTGGAAAAAGTTCAGAGATGCCTTAGCTGATTATGTTGCGGGTAAAGAAGTCGAAGTAGTTTAGGTAGATATAAATCGTTATAAGCGTATCACTGGACAAGTGTATCTTGGAGGCTTATAGGTTAATGGTGAATTAGTACGTGGTGGGTATGCGAATGTGTATCCCAAGTATGCAACCAGTAAACACTTGTATGAGTACGAGCGCGAAGCTAAAAAAATCAGATACAAATATGGAGTTTGCCAGAGAAGAAAAAAATGAAGCCGTGGGGGTAGCGGAAACAAAAACGCAACAACTTGGAAGGTTGTAGGTTCACATACACAACCTAATGAGCAACCTCAGTTAAACAAGCCGAAGAATTTCCAAATGAGAAAACCAAAAAAATAAAAGCGATCCATACACGAATGTATAGATAAACAACCAGTCAGCGGATAAAGTCAGAGGCTTTGCCCTTCACCGTAACTCGTTCGATTTCGGCTTTTTCTTGGTATGTGACCTCTCTCATAATAAATCATTATTCCAGACCACATATCCAATAAATAAAACATCGATCACAAATTAAAATCCTGAGATAAAAAGTTGCACATCTGAGGTATTAATAACACTATACGAAGCTAAGGTAAATCTGGTAGTTAATATCAATTAAACTATTCCAAAAAATTTGTAGCTATATATTGTGGTAGAAGTATTTATAATAGTTGCAATAATTTAACACTATAAATCAAGTTTTAAGTTAACCCATTTGTCAATGTCTAATCGGCCATATGGCTCAGTCTTGTCAATTATTTTGCCAGTCTTTTTAAATCCAAAATGATTAATATTCCATCTTATTACTTTTTCATTGTCACAATTAGTGTAAAGCACTTTAATATTTTTACTTCTTAAATATTTAATTCTTGTATTTTGTAATGAAATCCCAACTCCCATTTCCCTGTACTTCTGTTTCACAGCTAAAAGCGTAGTTTTGGCAGTATTTTTATTCAGTATTTTATAACCCGCTAGACCTATAACCTCTTCTCCACACACAGCAATAAAACAATCACTTAAAGGAAAATCCCTCATCTCTTTCCCGCCAATATTGTGGAAATTCTCTATTTTTAAGATTGACAACATCTGGTCCCAGTCCTTGAGAATGGGTCTACGAATTAGATAAGGTTTGTTAAATATTTTAGGTCGCAGCAGATTTGATATGGATTCCAAAATAGTAGACCCCTCTATTTTATATTTATCCATTAAAATAATTATAATGTGCGCCAATGTTTGAGACACAGTACTCGTTTTTAACTTTTCATAACTTTCAAGATAAAGATAAAAGAAGTGTTAATACTACCCACATCTCCAATATGGTTAATTCAAACGGAAAAGATTTAGCTAACGTGTTTTATGATGTTTCTCATTTTCAAAATGATGAAAAACTAAAATATTTAGCATTAACTGTGTTTAAGGAACAACGAGAAAATCTTAAAGATACTTTAGAACATTATTATAATAAAGATGAAGAAGCACAAGAAAAAGTATCAGAGAAATACTTGTATTCATTATTAAGAAAAAATTCTAAAGTTAGTGATATTGTACAGGATAGAAAAATCTCTAATTGTATTGCTTATAATTTTGACAATGTTAAAGATGCAATCAAAAGTGAAAAACTAAAGATTTTACGTGAGAAAGTAGATAAAATAGCTAAGTCTAGAATTCAGTCCATTTTGAAGCTTAACGGAAATTTTGATTTCGAAAACACAGGTCATTTTTGGTATCCGCCTGGTGGATATATGGGGTGGCACACTAATAACAGAAATCCTGGCTGGAGGTTTTATATTACTTATGTAGACAAACCAGGAAATTCTTTCTTTCGATACAGGGACCCTAGGTCAAAAGAGATCATAACTATTTACGATAAACAGTGGAATTTCAGGCTATTTAAAGTATCTCTCGATAAACCACTTTGGCACGCAGTGTATTCTAATACTCATCGATTTAGTATTGGGTACACTATCAAATTCGATGACTAGGTTTTAGCTATATAATTTTATCAATTTAGTTTTGAATTGAGTGTAACAACTATCAGAGAAAGACACGATAGATTGCACATGACTTCCTCAAAATCTTGGTATGCCTGTGACTCTAGAAAATGCTTCTCTAACCTTTTTTTTCCATTTGTATTTCCGGTGGCTTACTAGGACATCTTTTAACGCATCCACTAGATCCTCACGATGGATTTCTTTCAGCTTTGGTATCAACTCGAGATAATATTGGGGGTGAATCTTTCTCGGTGATTTCAACAGAGAATATACAAGTTTGGAAGAGACATCATCGGCATTGAAGGCGCGTGTTTTATCCAGTACTCCGAGAGCGAGAAGCTCTAACATCGTCCGGATGCATTTTTCGCATTCTCCGCAGTTGAGAACATTTGCCCGGTAGCGGGTGAACTGATTGCACACCCTGATGTTTTGAAATGCTGCATTACAGGTCACAACTAATGAAGTCTTCTGTAAACGGGATAAGGTCATACCATCATGGCGAATGTGGAGGTCATTGCTACTATAGCTAGGCACAAGCAAGGGATGAATCCCGAAGGGTGGCACGCACTCAAGCCGTCGTAATGCGAGCGACGGTATATCAAAATCCGACGCGATATAGACTGAACCTAGCCTCCGCGAGAATGCATGACCCACTGCGGCCAGCGCAGCACCGGAAAACTTATTGTTCCAGAAGTGGAAATTCGCCTTTTCGTCTTCTTTTCTATACATCAAATAGAGGTTGGTGTAGACCGGCATCAGTGTGATTCCTATATCTTGGGCTACTTCTGCTAGAGAATTATTCACATGCTGGAAAGCAGCCTTGTCATCTACTTCAAGTCCATAAACGAGTAATCCATCCTTGATCACGCCTGGGTGATCAACAGGATGCATTTGCCGATTACGGAGAAATGTAGCGTAGGAATCGATACCACCTGAAAAGAAAAAGCCACTCCTTTTTTGTAATCTATTATTCAATGGTGTAGATCGTGACACCGACTCAATCTTCGGAGGAGTTACGTCCTTGTTATACCAATGGTTGATCCAGCTCATTGCAGTAACAAGGCCATCTTCAAGCTCAGGACAAATAGCGGAATCAATAAAAATCCTTTTCTCACCGTAGTGTGTTGCCGGTATAGCACAACCAACTAGGAATGCATGCGCGTCGCACGTCAGATCAGAAGAAAATTCAGCAGTGGTTTCAAAATACAATTCCTGAACCGGCCGTGCGCAATCTTCCCAAGTAAGTGTAGCCGTGATTCGTGCTTTGTCCTGTTTTTGCTCTTTACCTATAATTTCGATTTTCATTTACTGCAATTTTATCGGTAAATACTGGTCAGAATTGTATTTTTGTAAACAAAATGTGAAGCAATAGAAGTTTGCGGCAGAGAATATTTATTTGAAATCCATCTTGCCTAGAATAGTGGGAGATTGTGCCTCTGTATGCTTTGATTTGTATTCTTAATACAAAGTTAGGTAAGTTTTATATAATTGAATGACTGCTTGTCTGCAGTGTAAGGTTAACGTGCTGTTAATAACAAGCGTATCATTTAGGTTTTACTAGAATCAATTTATGAGAGCTTTGTCTCTGTTTACGCCTTATGTTGTTGCTGCAAACGTACGAGGACTGATTAATGAAGTCGATTGTTCTGTTGCTCCTGATACAGGTTGGCCTGGAGATTTGGTGATTAATGACATTGTCCCTACACAAGGAAAGCACATTACCGTCTTCGATCAGGCACTATCCGCCCACCATGCGAACGACCCACTGCGGTTTGTTGCACCTCTCGGGACGCGGGAATCATCTATGCACGTAAACGGGGGTATACCAGAAGGAGGATTACCGATTTCCGACGGTACTCCCGTACACTGGCTGGCAGGCGAGAGCGGATTGGTAGGGGAGCTATTTCTTGAGGGAATTGCATATTCGTTTCTGAAATTAGAGACTTCAGTCAATTTTCGCTGCAGTGGCCTCTTAGTGGATAACACTGGCACCACTGTCAATATTGATCGATTTGCGATCAAACCTGAATGCCCACGTCTAACAACGTTCATGCTCGGTGTTGCCGGTACTTCGACTGAGGCATGAAAAACAGTGTTGGTCTGCAAGATACTTAATCACATCAAGGCACGCAGCCTCAAATTAGCAGCAATCAAGGCTACCGGTACAGGTGGCACAATGGATTCCACAGAACACGGCAACGCTGGCGCAGATATTGTCCTGGATGAGGTGCATGGTGGTCCCATCACAACCTACGCCAGTCCGGATACCTTTCGCCATCGCATTGTGCGACCTTTCCGGGCAGCCCACGATCAAAATATCAATCTCATTATTGCTGAACTTGGTGGTGATCTTGTCTCAGCGAACGTGCCCACATTTCTGACCATGGGCGAATTTGTGGATAATCTTCGAATACTCATGGTTATTGCCAATGATCCTTTTTCCGCAGCAGGGGCTGTACATTACTTAACGGACGAATTGGGATTCGCTGGTGATCGATTACGCTTGTTCTCTTCCCCGTTTCGAAATCACAGAGGGATGGCACTGCGGATGGCTGCACTAGGAGTGGAGGAGACTTTTGATCCCAACGATGATGGACAGGTTCAGCGAGTAGTGGAAGACTTCCTAGGGGAATAGCTGCAACATTGATAATAGCCACTTATTATTAGTAATGGTGTGATGAATTTATTCGTTAGATTGTCACAGTTTTAAGCATTACTTCCTTTGATCAGAGACTTCGCCTTTATGGAAGGGTTTTCTGACACGCAAAAAACGCAATGCCCAACACATCAATGTGGTGTTTTCATGAGCTTCATATCCCAGATATTCATCAATTCCCTTGAGGATGGTAGCTGAATCGGCGAGATCAAGTCCGAACAAAGACTTTATAAAGGCCGTCATATCATTCGTGGAGTCAAACATCCAGTAGTATTCGATCTCCCGGTCGCTTTCGACAATCAGTTCTAATTGATCCATTTGCATCAAGTCGTGCTGATCGATGAACAAACCTTCGTGACCCAAACTGTTTTTACTGTCAACGAAGGTATTTAGGAACTTGTCAACGGCACTCCCGGCCGCTACGTCGGCGAGTACGGCGTATCCATATGGTTTAAGGATTCTGGCGATTTCCTGGTAAACGGGCAACCGGTCTTGAATGTGATGCAAACCTGCTAAAGAGAATACCCGGTCAACACTAGCATTTTCTAAGGGCAATGCATTGAGTTCACAAAGATATCGATGATGGCTCCGATCCTTGGGACACCGCTCAAAGAAATACTTAGACGTTTCGATAGCATGAAAGATTACGTTGTAGTCGGACATGTAACGACTCAGATAACCACCACCCGCGGGCAGATCACAGACTACAAGCCCATCTTTCAAATTGGTCTCTCCAAGCAGTAGTTGAAACTCACGGTCGCGCGCATTTGGCCATTGAGCCATCGCCATGTGATAGCTATCCGCCCGACGTTCGAATATATCTTTGTAAGTTTTGAACATTGCTGCCGCTAGTATAGCGTCCAGCGATTTGGAGGCTCAGTGACAGTGTTCACAAACACCTAATTATGTCAGGTGCTGACGGCGCGCGAGTTGCAGGCAAAGAAGTTAAAGTTGAAAAGTTTGATATCGATCTTAATATAAGAATTGATGGGCATGTTTTCCTTGGTGAGTTATGAATCAATTGCGCATTAGTACGTAGTGGATATGCGTATGTCTATCCTAAGTATGCTACGAGTAGTCGCCTCTATGTGTTTGAACGTGAAGCTAAAGAAAGCAAGGCTGGAATTTGGAAGTTGCCAGAAAGCGAGAGAGTAAAGCCGTGGGAATGTCGAAAAAATAAATTGAAAATCCGCTAACGACCCAAAGCGGACGTAATGGAATATGTAATTGGAATTTGGGAGCTATCAGAGTAAGAGTAAGTAAAGTCATGTTTGGTCGTGGCATTCTTGTTTATATAGATTATTCTATTTATTAGTTGCATTTTTAAACCACTATAAATTAGAACGTTATATCTATACGCAACTATAAATTTTAAGGTTTATTTTTTCATTTACAATAATAATTAAATTAATAGATGATGTTTGATCTCTACCGGTGTTTTAGATAAGAATTAGCTCCTAATAATTATAAATTAAGGTGTTTCCAAAGTTTGGAGTAAACGATTGAATATTAAATTATATCCAAAAAAATATTTAGCAGCCTCCTGTCTCTAATTCTTATCCTTTTATGTGCAAATGTTGTAGGAATAGTATCTAAGTTTTATTTTGATCATGGTAGAATTTATGGGCTGGTTCCATTGTTTAATTTTAATACTGAAAGCAATATTCCAACGTTTTATTCATCAGTTGCTCTCCTAATTGTCAGCATCTTACTTTCAATTATTGCTTTAGCCCATAAGAGGCTGGATTCTTCCTATTTTCATTGGTTGGGATTGGCGGTTATATTTTTGTTTTTATCATTTGACGAAATAACAGTGGTACATGAGGGACTTATAGCACCAGTTAGACAATCATTAAACACAACAGGGTTGTTATATAATGCTTGGGTAATACTCTATGGAATTGCATTAATGGTGTTCGCAATTACCTATCTAAAGTTTTTGATGAGCCTCCCCAAAAAAATAATGATCTTATTTGTTGTTTCAGGTACAACTTATGTTGCAGGAGTTATAGGTTTTGAATTACTCGGTGGTTGGCTGGTTCAATTACATGGCTCAAACAACATGACTTTTTCGATTCTTTATACATGCGAAGAATTTTTTGAGATGTTTGGCATCGTAATTTTTATTTATACGCTGCTATTGTACATGGCTAGTCAGTTTAAGTTTCTCACGATATCTATAAATGAAGAAAGAATTGATTGAAACTATCCTCCTTCTAATAAGACGCTGCATTTTGATAAGCAATAACTGAGTCGTTCAATCCTCGCTCTAGAGCTTTTTGCGATCGGTGAGCTTGGTCGTTGAATGACCATATATAGACCCCCTCTCGTTTTGCAAGCAAATTGTTTCATGACAGTAGGCACGACTGCATACGTATATTCAGCCTCAGTGGTTGGCGGGCGTTGCTGCCGGGCCATGGTGGTGTATTCGCACGCAAGTTCCTCATCGCTTTTTCGTATTTTTATACCTAGTTATTCACAGGTTTGACTTGTATCGATTCAACCGGTTTGTCGTATCATAAGTTGCATTGCAATCGTTGTTGTAGGTTTCCTTATGATTGTTCCATTTCAAGTGCTCGCAAAATTGGGATCATAATCGGTTTCATTTCTTAGCATCGCATAGGCTATACGTGCAGTTTTATTGGCCAGGGCCACAGCTGCGACATTTGGTTGTTTGCGCGTCGCAAGATCTGTAACCCAACGACTGAGTCGGTTGTCTTTATTTTTAGCCTGTGAAACTACGGCGCGTGCATCATGTATTAATAAGGTGCGCAGATACCCATCTCCTCGGTTGCTAATACCGAGTAACCGATATTTATTGCCAGAACTGTGTTGTCTTGGCGTTAATCCTAAGGCAGCCGCCAT
Organism: Gammaproteobacteria bacterium; assembly: GCA_041576975.1. Lineage (GTDB taxonomy): Bacteria > Pseudomonadota > Gammaproteobacteria > UBA4575 > UBA4575 > JBFGJY01. The sequence continues at coordinate 8,896 of JBFGJY010000073.1, forward strand.
CTGCAGACTGTTGCAATAGTGCTTCGCATCACCCACGTTTGCTACCAACACCGTGGCTGCCATCGGGCCTACACCGCGAAACTGCTGTAAGTGACGGGTCACTTTATTTTGTTTAGCCAGTGTTTCAATATCAACATCCAATTCTCGTACCCGTTGATGCAAACTGATCAGATCGTTCCACAATCCCTGTAATAAATAACGAAAGTGTGCAGTTAATTTATTCCCTGCATCTTCCAACCAACTAGGAATCGCCGCACATAAGGCGCGTAATTGTTGCGGGACCACTAATCCGTATTCACACTCATCAACCCCCAAATTTGATTAGCCTTGGCGGTACGTTGTTGCATAAGACTACTACGAATTCGATACATCGCTTAAAGGTCTTGTCGCGCTAGTGTTTTTATCGATACAAATCTCATGTGGGGTCGGCCCATGGCCTCGCAAATGGCTTTGGCAGACCGCGCAATATTTTATTACTCTTCACATATTGTTTGACACACTGCGGGGCGATCAACTTCACCACAAACCCACGACCTTGAAGTATTCGCGCGCAGTGATGTGCACCCGAGCAGACCTCCATGCCAATTTCACATCCGGGTTCCACTGAACTACACAAGACTTCAAGCCATTTACTGCGAGACATCCATCGTTTAAACACACACTTGCTATGACGAGCGATGCCACGTATTTGAAACACATTTTTTGTCAAATCAATTTCAATACGCGTAAGCTTGTTCATTGTGGGATCCTTCTTTCTAATTACGTGTAATTAATATGCTCCATTTTGGGACATTGCGATGCCGTTTAAAGATGAGGGAGTTCATACCATTGCTTTTGGCCGTATGCGGACATTGGTTGGAAATTTTAGGAAACTATAGTTGAATGACTGTTAACGAACCAAAGCGCACATTCAACCGGAAGTTTTTAACACACAAATAATTTCTCATATAAGTGATTCGGCAATTGAATATTGTTGAAGGAAATTAAGAAATTAAGAGACACTAAACACAACTTTAAAAAACTTTGTTATATGTATTGTTAAAAACTGCATTTTAGAGTGTGTGTATTGATCTGTGAAAACGATCACAAAAATGGGCTGTCTACACTACTATTATCCCCTTAATATTTAGGGAAATAGAGTATTGGCATGGAGTCACAATTAATTTAACTCCTCTATAGAAAAAATCATTTCAAAGGATGGCGTTATCAATAAATATGCCTTGTCTGTAAGAATATTTTTATCTTTAAATTTACAATCTTTTCAAAGAAGGGCTCAGTGAAAAAATTAACACTCATATTAAATTTATTCATTATAATCCTACCGTCTTATGCATTTACTGCGCCACTTGACTCTGATAAAGAAGACTTCGCGCTCAAACTACTGGGCAAATATTTGTTTTTCGATAAGATATCTCTCCCGAGTCGCCAGTCATGTTCCAGCTGCCACACACCAGATGCAGGCTGGACGAACGGGAGGTCCGGCACCAACATGAAACAAGTCGCGGTAACCGGCGCGAACCCTCACACCGTTGGTACGCTTAAGCCGCCCAGCAATGCCTATGCATTCCGCAGTCCAGTTTTCGAGTGCACTAATGGCGGCCCTGTTCCGCCTCCTTGTAGCGGGGGAAACTTCTGGAATGGTCGTGCACAAGGAAACGAAGTACGAGACTTGAATGTCTTAGGGGGTGAGTTGGACAGATATGTTAAATACTTAGGGCCGACTGCCGATCAGGCACACGCGTCCCCTTTTATTAACCGTGTCGAGCAAGGGCTACCGGACATAGAAGCCGTGTGTGAACATGTCAAGTCAGCCAAATACGCTCCCCTTTACCCTATAGCCTACGATGGCGCACTGATCGACTGCGATAGTAACGTGGTAACCACTTTTGCACGCTTCGCGGTAGCACTCGCTGCCTACCAGCACTCCCACGAAGTCAATCCGTTCGACGCGAGGCGCGATAGGGAGATTAGGGGCGAAGTTGAATTTACAGCCCAAGAGCGCGAAGGTCGTCGTCTGTTTTACACTATAAATATTGGACAAAATCCGGCCAGGCCAAGGGGGGCGGGCTGTGTGATTTGTCACAACAGTGAAGGTCCTGGTGCTGATGGTACGAATCCGGACCAGCTGTATAGCGACATGAGGTATCACAACATCGGCACCCCTCGTAATGCTGAAATCCCGGGGAACCCGGAGCCAAACGTCGGTGTAGGCCGCATAAACGATGCTTTTAATGGAAATCACAAGACCCCGACCCTACGCAACGTGGACAAGCGCCGCAGCGATGGCTTCAAGAAGGCGTACACGCACAACGGTTGGTTCAAAAGCCTGGAGAGCCTTGTTCATTTCTATAACACGCGTGACGTAAAGGCTCCGTGTGACCCTGATACGACAGAAAAGGATGCGCTGGCGCAAGGTTGCTGGCCCGCGGCAGAGTTTCCAACAACCCAAGCTCCCGGTGTTATCGTAGGAAACCTTCAGCTGACCGTCGACGAAGAGGCTGCGATCGTGTCGTATCTGAAGACGCTGACCGACATCCCGACGCCTAAGGCGCCGGCACCCTTCAACCTAAAGAAATTTCATCAGTTGGCTGATTAAGTAGATGGGTGTGGGGCTATGTACCTGTTGTGATTGCACAGTCACCATCGCCCTGTAGATCGGCGGCTATATCCTGATCATTCTGAAATAATAATTCAGGGGATGAGATGTCTAAGGAAAAATTAAAAAGCCAACTGCCGGTAATAACATAACCTTAAAGTCAATCTTTTAATGCAATTGCATAAATGATTAAATCTTTATGTAATTAAGAAACTTCTTTTGCTTTTATAATTTACGAATGTCCGCTTTTGGCCGTAAGCGGGCATGAATTAGGGAGGTTGATTAATTTATACTTGAATGTACGTTATTAATATAAATCCGATTTCCAAAGATTAGCCTTTTTAGTATTAATGAAGGTTGTTAACGATGACTAAAGCTGGCTCGACTCAAAGTTGTTTTTTTGTCAGTGATTAACTTTTTCTAATTAGCGGGTAAAGTCGCATATTATTTATTGGTGAGCGCAAGATTAACCAAGTGCCAAATAATACTCCGCATAATCCTCCTGCTGAATTAAGTACAAGG
>JBFGJY010000074.1:0-11606 GCA_041576975.1 Gammaproteobacteria bacterium
CATTATTATCATTAATTTATGGATATATATAGTCACATAAAAGTAGTTATTTTTTTAATATTGCTGAGCGGATGCCCAGCAACATTTGCTAAGGACTACATCGTTGAAATGGTGTTTTTTGCCAATGTGCAAGGTACTTCAGCGCAGTCTTTACACATTTCTACAAAACCAGTAATTCCAGATTTACAAGGTGCGATTCTTCTTAATGACAGCGCCACGTCTTATGGTTTCGTATTATACCCTAAAGAAGCATTAACTTTAGGCAATCAAGCAACAGCCTTAAGCAGGTCAGGACAATATAAGGTTTTAGAACATATTGCATGGTTACAACCTGGTCTCGCTAAAGAAGAAGCCATACCCGTTCGTATTCATGCTGGTAAAAACTATCGAAATGAGTTTAAAGAACGATCATTTGCACAGGCGGATTTTAGTGATCGAAAATTACCAAAAAATCATCCTGTCAATGAACTAGATGGTACGGTTAAAGTTGTTCTTGGACGCTACCTACATGTGTATACAGATTTAGTTTATCGTAGGCCATTTAATGTAAGGACTGATGCAGAACATAACCCACTTGGTCGCGACCATGTATTAGCGGATTTTAAATTAAAAACACATCGGAAAATGCGCAGTAAAGAGCTGCACTATATTGATCACCCTTTACTTGGCATACTCGTTGAAATTCGGCCTGCAGATTCATAAACAATAAGATTATTAAGAAAGCTTGGCAAATCTATGACCGCTAACGTCCCAAGGCAGTCATTGCGTCATCGATCATTTTTAAAAGACGGGAACATTCGTAGCAATTACTCGACTAGTTTATTTTTTTACTTAGTACGCTAGACTATTCGAATAAATGTCATTATTCAAAAAAAAATGAGTGAGGAAAAGTAAAATGAAAGAGAATTTTGATCAGACCACTGTAGTATCTCACCTTAACAAGATTCTTGAGATGGAACTTGCTGGTGTGGTGCATTATACCCACTACGCACTGATGATTTACGGGTATAACCGTATCCCCATAGTCTCCTGGATGCAGTCACAAGCAGACGAGTCCTTGGCGCATGCAAGACAGGCAGGTGAAATGTTAACCCACTTAGGCGAACACCCCTCACTTGCAATTGGCCCATTATTAGAGACCCATAAACATGATATCGGTGATATTCTGCGAGAATCATTAGAACATGAGCGCGCAGCATTGGCGAAATACAAGGAATTATTAACTTTAGTTGAAGGTCATTCTGTATTGTTAGAAGAATATGCTCGACAAATGATTGCTAGTGAAGAGATGCATCAAGGTGAAGTAGATAAAATGCTGCGCCGGCCCGGTGATGTCGCTGCTTTCTCTAGTTAAATGACTACATTGTATTAACACTAGACCTAACAATTATCTCTAATTTCAATTCCAACTGAATGACCGCTTTTAGCCCAAAGCGGACGTTTGCTACTCATAAGTGCCATTTCAATTACTGAGGATTTGGTTGACCAATATCAATACAGCCTTCCAGTCTGCCAATTAGTCTTTTTTTTAAGGATTCCTTAACTTTGGAAAGCAGGTTACGAACAATGAAATATATAAAAATAATTTGGTTAATCTCTATTTGTTTTCTTGCATTAGTAATTAGTGCAAAAGCACAGGCAAGAGACTACTCACATGGCAAATATCATCATAATGCTGAACATTATGGTAAATACTATCGTGGTGATGGTAGTCATAAATATAATTACAAACCTTATAAGTCTTATAAGTATTATCGAAAACCTAATCACTTTAGAAATTACCATGGCTATAAATATGGCCGTCACTACCGTCATGGCTACCGAACACAACATTATGGTTTCGGGCGAAACCACGATTTTAACTACCATCGCAAATGATTTTGATTTATTTAAGAGATGAGCTGTCAGTGTTTTAGGCTGAAGAAAAAAACCGTGTTAACCAAAATCTGAACATTTTAAAGTAACTACCAAGCTGTGGACGCACGGCATCAACTTTTTCTGTGGAAGACGAAGTCATATTGCAAGCAAAATCAAAGGATGCAATGTTGATGAATTGATAAAAATATGTTGAATAAAAATTGGTTTATTGATTGCTTATGAGATGTGTCCTTATTCATTTCACACTTATTAGTTGTGTTTATTTTCTTGCCTTATACGGGCTTTTTTCAGCATTTTTAATATGGATTATTTCATACGGTATGTGATCTATTTAAACAAATGTTGAATGATCGCTTTAGTCCGAAAGAAGACACGCATAATCTTGCCTGCGAATGAGGTTGGAATGAGTTGGTGAAAGAGTCATAATAGAACTCTGAACAAGAATTATGTATTGCTGCAGGGCTTACATGAAACAATTTTACAGTCTTTCTATTATGTATGCTTTTCTAGCTGTTTTCTTAGTAGTTTCATTGTCTGCTTTTGCAATAGAAAATCCAAAGCTCTAATTAATTTCAATTATTACATGAATGTTGTTGAGGAAAGTGGCATGACCGGAGCAAGAAAAATAAAAACCTTTAGTGATCTTGACACAACAGAGCATTTGTACCCTCATTGCATACGCTGCCATAAAACAGGTGATGCACTGGATATAGATAAGCTAACAGCCCATTTAGGACGTGATGTACCACTTACTGTTATTAAAAAAATGCTAATGTGCAAACATTGTGGTCAGAAAGATAAAATAATATTTCGTTTAAAATCGGATCAGACTATGCCGACGCTAAGTGAGGAAGTTATTCGCTAATATCAGTATGTCCGCTAACGCCCCAAAGTATGCATTGAGATTTTATAGGCCTTAAAATCGCATAGAACTGAACTATTTCATAAGACTAACATCAATTTCTTTCTCTGCCTCCAGCCAGTCCCTAAAACAACAATTACATTTAAAATGTCGCTTCAAAGCCTTGAAGTAGGCCATCTCTGCGATCATTTGTTCTCGATATTGTGAAGAAACGAGTTTTTGTATTTTTTTCGTTTTTTTAAATGGTTTTTCAACTTTATCTGATTTGGATCGTTTAGATTTAGATTTTTTTTTGCTTTTTGACTTGTCTTTTGCCACGGGGATGCTCCTTTTATGCCTATATATACTTTTATTTATAAGAATTAGATCGTTGTGAGATTGACGCAGAACAAATACCTGAGGAATTACATGCTTTAAACTTAAAAGAATATCGTGTTAAGGATGTATTTTAGAGAGGTGAACTGCTATGAAGGATGACAATTATGATCATATTACTTGGTTAATTAAACAAGCCGGCCAGCTAGTCGTAGATCTTGAGCTTAACAAACTACACATACATCAAAAGATAGAGCGGCTAAATGCTGTGATTCAAGAATTACAAAGAATAAGAGAGCAATACGAAAAAGAACAAAGCGAGTTGATATGGCAAGAGCCTATAGAGGTTTTAGAACTCGCAGACATTGATAGTGATGCAGCTTGAGCGAGTGGATTTATACGTGAGGCTTTATGAATTCACGCAACCAATTACAGCCAGTTGTTAGCTCTTTAGACTATTAATACCTTTAAATTAGCAGCATCGCTTATAAGGTTAACATTGCCTTCAATTAACTTTATGTGATAAATAATGAGGAGATTAGACAAAATTAAAGATAAATTTGAAGAAGGCTTTATACAAACCTGGGATAACTTAAGGCTACAGATGAGTCTGGAAATTGATTATCTTAGCAGGTGAAAAGGTTTTTGAACATGCATCACAATGGATTGTGTCAGCTGCAGAGGTGAGAGATTACGATTACAAAGTATCTGCTCGTCTAGAAGTGCCTGGAATGGAACCAATGACTTCGATTGAGCCTTAGTTTGTATATTACTTGGTGTTTTTAATTAAACACTTGCGCACCAATGAACGATGAAATTGCAAAAAATTTACGAGAAATTGCTGATCTACTAGAACAACAACAAGCAAATCCCTTTCGTGTCAATGCCTATCGACGTGCCGCAAATACAATTGAGTCATTAAACCAACCCCTAAAAGAAATCGTTGCAAAACAGGGTATTGTTGGTCTAACCACATTGCACGGGATTGGAGAAGGGATTGCGCGCTCCATTTACGAGTATGTAGCCACAGGTAAAATGTCACGCTTAGAAGCGCTGAGAGGTGAAAATGATCCGATTAGCTTGTTTAAACAAATTCCAGGTGTGGGTTCGTCCCTTGCAAAAGAAATTTATGAACAGCTTCATATCGATACATTAGAAGCATTAGAGATTGCAGCCTGTAATGGACGCTTAGAAAGGCTACCAAACATCGGTAAAAATCGTGTTGAATCGATTCAAGCCTGGTTAAACACAGTATTGGGAAAAAGAAGATATCAGCTTCTTACCACTAAACCAATACAAGAACCTTCAGTATCAATGCTGTTGGAAATAGATCATCGCTACCGTAAAGCAGCAGAGCGAAATAAATTACCCACCATTGCGCCAAAGCGTTTCAATCCTACTGATAAAGCATGGTTGCCTATTCTTCATATATCGCGCGGTGAATGGCATTTTACTGCTGTGTATTCCAATACACTTCGTGCTCACCAATTGGGGCGCACTCATGATTGGGTCGTAATTTATTATTACGATAAACACCATCATGAAGGACAGAACACTGTAGTGACAGAAACTCGCGGTAATCTTATCGGTAAAAGAGTAGTACGAGGTAGAGAAATGGAATGCCAAGAGTATTATTCACATGAACTTGCAATATAGGTTTACCTAGATAATTCTTTAGAAACACTGAAGTATAGGAGATATTCATTTGAACAAAATGAGGGTTATTTTAAAATTTACCGCTTTGATTGGGATCTTAGTACAATTTTTACAAACGTCTCTTTACGCGGAAACCACAAATGAGCAACATCTTGGTGCACGGGACTACATAAACAATTGCGCTGTTTGCCATGGAGTTGATGGTAAAGGAAATGGCCCCATGGCCGAGCAACTAACAAAGCCACCGAAAGACCTTACCTTACTAAGTAAAGAAAACGGTGGTTCATTTCCGGAAACAGCCGTCTACCAAATCATCGATGGCCGTAGAATAATCACCTTTATCGATGGCCGCAGAGTGAACATCTTTCATGGACCTCAAGAAATGCCGATCTGGGGCGATCGTTTTCGCGCTATAGAAGGTGATGAAGGAGCGGTAGATGAACGAATCAGCAACATAATAGAATATCTTGAAAGTATTCAAGTTGAGTCATTCAGCAAGTAGAATGTTGAGAAAAATAAAGAGATTAAGAAGCATGAGAGATGGCAAACGGATTTCATGGGACACTAGATTATAAATCATCACAATTTAAGTAATGTTTGAATGTCCGCTTTGGCCCAAAAGGAGACATTATTTTAATTTAATTCTTTTTAATTAATGCCTCTTTCGCAAATTCTTCAATGGCTTCAATCGAGACTGGGTCACTGACATGAATATCAAACAAATCTGCGGTTTCATGATACTCTTCAACAACCCATCCCAAAACAAATAAAAACTTATTCATATCGAAATGGATCATTTCATCTAGCATTTTTGCCGCAAACTCATAATCCTTATCAATTTCATCACAGCAGATACAATCTGCAATAAAGTCTGAAATTGCTATACAATTGGCTGCATCTTGTAATTCTTGTGTAATTTCAGGTTGCTTTTTTTCATGACTTACAGCAACCAGCTGTGATATTTTTTTTGGAAGATGCCACTTTTCCAATAACCATGCGCCGATGGCAGCATGATCCGCATTAAGTGCCAACTTTTCTACTTCTTGGATTTCTGTGTGACGACAATGTTTGTTTTTCAAATTCGCATAAGCTTCAGGGCAGACGAGTTCGATTGCGAGCATTCCGATATCTTGTAGTAGCCCGGGTATAAATAATTCCTCATATTTTCGATAATTGATGGCCTTGCCAAGGTGTCTACTTGCCACAGCACTGGCAAGCGAATGTTTCCAGAAATAACTATGGTCAAGCCCAGAATGTGACATTTTATCTACTGAGCCTACGAGGGAAAAACTGAGAGCCAGATTGTACATTCCATTCCAGCCAAATAACCCAGCCGCTTGTTGCAAGGTCTCGGTTGTGCAAACTCTTGCATACATTGGTGAGTTGGCAGTTCTTAATATTTTAGCGGTTAACGCAGGATCATGGCTTACGATATTTGCCAAGGTTTCTACATTACTATCAGATTTGCCACTTAGCTCGATTATCTGCTCGGCAATCCCAGGAGGGCTGGGTAGCTCTGTACAGGCTTCAAATTTTTTCAGTAAGGAAGGATCAACTGCTGCAACCATGAGAATTAAATCTAAACATTTTTATAAATCAGCATAAATTACCAATTAATAGCGGCTGCTACTTAGAAAAATTAATGAAATTTTATGATTTTGCAGACGAAAATGAGGATGAGCAGCACTAAAGGTTCTATTTGAGAACAATTTAAAAAAAATTAATAAATTAGGCCATCTAATGCGCCTTTACCCAGTTTTTAATTATTGTGAGTATGTTGATTATCTGCTGATCTAAATTTAAACCAATGAGCCTTATGGTGATGATGTGTTGCAAACCTAAAAATCACTCAAATTGGCAGATAGTTAGTAATACAAATCAGGTGCATATTTTTGAGCGCGGCAGTAACTAGTTAATCATTGGTACAAGTTATGAAAAGGGTAACAGCATGCTTCATGTTCGTTTACACGGTAAGTGAGAATTAACATTAAACAAACACTTAAGGAATGCAAAATACTCATTAGATTTAATTTTGCTTATTTTCTACATTTGGAAATATTTTCGTAATAAGCTTCATCGAATTTTAAACAGCTTGATGGAAGTAGTTAATAACTGCTTTATGGATAGCATCCCCTCTTCTGCTGATTGTTGTATTTCTTCCATAGTAATTTCATGTTCGGTTTTACCTGCAGCCCAATTTACAGATAGCGCACATGTTGCGTAACAAAGATCAAGCTCTTTCGCTAAGGTTGCCTCCGGCATGCCTGTCATGCCAACGACATCACAACCATCCTTCTCCATACGATTAATCTCAGCTGCGGTTTCCAAACGTGGCCCCTGTGTAGCTCCATAGGTGCCACCAGCAAATACATCTAGTTCTAGTTGTTTCGCTGCCTGCAGCATGATTTGTCGCATTTCATTGCAATAGGGTTGCGTCAAATCAATGTGCACAACCCGCTCTAATTCTTCTTCATAAAAAGTCTGTTTACGAGAATAGGTGTAATCAATAATTTGATCAGGAATGACAATTTGCCTGGGTGGAATATTTGGATGTATACCGCCAACAGAAGCTACCGCGATGATGTGAGTTACACCAATACTACGTAAACCCCATATGTTGGCACGATAATTTATCTTATGCGGAGGTATGGTGTGCGCAGATCCATGCCTGGGTAAAAATACAATTTCATTACCGGCTATGTCACCCAATATGAATGGAGCGCTGGTTGATCCATATGGTGTATCTACATCTTGTTTACTTAGTATTTTTAAATCATTAATTGTAGTAAGTCCGGTGCCACCTATAATTGCAAGACGATTCATATTTTTCTGTCTACTAACTTTTACTTACGGCATAGATATCAGTCAAGTTTCGCCAATAACTCCTGTAATCCATACCCCACCCAAACACATATCTATCGGAGATTGTTAGGCCAATGAAATCAGGCACAATTTCTGTATGTTTTTTTGCTAGTGCTTTTTTCAATAAGACTGCGGACAATACTTTACTCGCCCCTTTTGCACTGCAATAAGCAATGAGTTCTTGCAAGGTATAACCTTCATCAAAGATATCATCTACCAGCAACACTAAGCGACCTTGAAGATCAATATCTGGCTCTTTACGCCAGTGGATACTACTGCCTTGGGTTTGATTACGATAACGATCTACATGTAAATAATCTAATTCTAAAGGTGACTGAATACGTTTCATCAATTCGGCAGTGAACATGAGACCGCCTTTCATCACACACAATAAAACAGGCACCTCATCACCAATTACTGCTTTAATATCTCTAGCGACAATATTAATTGAACTCATGATTTCTTTTTCTGAAATCAATAGATCAGCATTATTTTGCGTTTCAATTGCATCTTGATGTAAAGAGTCTTCCATGTTGATAATTACTGATTATGCACTACACAGTAGAGATTACATCGGTAGATGTATTAGCAATATGAAGAACTTGTGTAGGATAAGCAATGCTAGCATTATGACTTTCAATTATGTTAGATATTTTTAATAAAACATCTTGTTTAACTTCGTGGTATTTAATCCAATTTGTTGTTTTAGTAAATGTGTAAACAAAAAAGTCTACAGATGATTCACTGAATTCATTAAAATTGACGATCATGGTTTGAGATTTATCGATTTCATCATGCTCCATGAGCATTTGTTTAACATCGTTGACAATCGCATCCATCGAATGGATATCATCATAACGTACACCGATCGTTTCATAGATTCTTCGGTGTGACATTCGTGAAGGATTCTCAACGATGATACTCATAAAGATAGAATTAGGGACATAAATTGGCCGTTTACTAAATGTCCTAATTCTGGTTTGACGCCAACCTATTTCTTCAACAGTTCCTTCTATTTCTTTATCTGGAGAGCATATCCAATCACCAACCTGGAATGGGCGATCTAAATGAACCATTAGACCGCCAAAAAAATTAGATAATAAATCTTTAGCTGCAAAACCAACTGCAATGCCTCCTACTCCTCCAAATGCTAACACTCCGGAAATACTAAAGCCTAAAGTCTGCAACATTATTAATGCAGCAGTAATGAATATAGAAGCACGCACTAATTTTGCTAACGCATTCGTGGTTGTTAGATCAACGGATTCACCTTGTTGTTGCTTGTGTTTTATAAAGGCTTTTTCAAATTCTTTAACAAAAAGAATTGAAAACCAAGCTAGTGTTACGACAATTATGATATTTCTAATTGGATCAATTGCATCAAATATTACTGCTTCAGTCCTGCTTGCAATAATATCTGCTGCAAATAATATTCCAATAACCCAAATTAATAGACGTAATGGTTTACCAACTGAGTTTAATAAAGCATCATCCCAATTATTAGTAGTTTGTGCGGCCTTTTTTTCTAGTTTTTGCAAGAATAACTTAACTGCAAAATTGAATAATAAAACTGCTAAGACAACTATGAAGACTTGCAACACCCATGCGCCTAAGTATTCAGGTAAATTTAAATCACTAAAGATGTTAAAAATTTCAAATTTTTCCATTTTTTAATTTTTTAATTTTTTAAAAGATTATTTTTTGCTAAATAGTTAGTTCGCCATAAGGTGAGTCTTGATACGATTCAACTCGTGATACAGCACGTCGCCATTCTTCTGTTTTTCGTAAGTCTTGATAAGAGATTGGATTCTTGCCTCCATGCATGCGCGTAAGACGGATTTGTGACGCAGGATTGTTATAGTTTTCTAATGTTTCTGCAACCTCGCAAGCTTGTTCGCTAGCATTACAGATAAGAACCATGTCGCAGCCAGCTTGCAATGCCTTTTGTGTACGTCCTAAATATTCATCGCTACAATCTGCTGCCTTCATGCTAAGGTCGTCGCTGAATATAACGCCTTTAAATTCCATTTGTTGACGCAGCACAGTCCCTAACCATTTTCTAGAGTACGTGGCTACATTATTATCAACTTTTTCATATACGACGTGAGCACTCATAATACCCGCCACACCCTGATTAATCATACGTTGAAACGGCACTAAGTCTTCCATCAATATATCTTGATAATCACGAGAGTCTGTCGGAAGTTCGATATGTGAATCTGCTATCACCGCACCATGCCCGGGAAAATGTTTACCCACAGCTTGCATTCCTGCCATGCGCATTCCATGTATGTAACGCAAAGCTAATATCGATACTATTTCTGGATCCTTGTGAAATGCACGATCTCCAATCACTTGGCTGACTCCATGATTTAAATCAAGTATAGGTGCAAAACTAAAATCTATACCAACAGAACGTAGCTCGACTGCCATGAGCCAACCTGTAATTTCAGCTAACTTACCTGCACGCAATGGTTCCTCATCATAAATATCACCTAGTAATTTAATTGCAGGCAATTGTGTGAATCCTTCACGCAATCTTTGTACGCGTCCGCCCTCTTGGTCGATCGCTACCAATAATCTTGGATGTCGTAAAGCATGAATCTCGTTAATCAAACCAACGAGTCTTTCAACAGAGGTAAAATTACGACTAAATAGAATCACACCTCCTACCTGAGGTGATGCCAAAAGTTTACGTTCTTGTACAGATAAGCTATCTGCACAAAGATCTACCATGAGGGGGCCTAGGGACATTGCATAGATTATTCGCGAATAAAAGTCAGAGTTGAAGTCTTACTAACCTAGAATCAGGTAATGATAAACATTAAGGATGGCTAGTGAGAACGTTTATCTTTGGACAAAAAAAAGGCCAACTTAATTAAGGTGGCCGAATCCGGGAGGAGTCGAGAATAACAACATGCCAAATAGAGGATTTTTAACAGCAGTGTTTTTGTACAACTTATAATCAATTCTATTTAGTGTATTCAATAACTTAGTTTTGTATTTGCTTGTATTTAACTTTAAATTTGATTACGAAGGTTGTAAATTTAGTTGTAATTTGGGTGTGGCTGGTTAATTTTTGATCAGGATTTTGCCCTAAATCATTTATTCATGCTCTTTTGAAATTTCCTTAAATTTCTCGCTATCAGGCTTGGCTGACTCTTGATAGATTGTAATCTTTGACACATCATCTGAAAAAACCATCAAAATATTTTTCTCATCTGGGTCAATTAAAGGTGATGGCTTTACGGGTCTTTCGAACTCTTTAACAACTACTGATCCTTTTGCAGCGTAACCACATATTTCAGCTTCATATGTAACCTCAAATTTTACCTTTTCGTCTGATGAAACTGGATTTCCTAATCCAAAACCTAATATTGCACCTAAATTTGGTTTTTCATACGTACCATATAATTTAAGTTTCCCATCTTTAATTTCAAGCGTCAGTGGACAGAGATCAGAAATCCATGTGCTAGCTTGATCAGACAAATCCATTTTAGCAGCAGCTCGGCCATATTTTATATAAAATTCATGATCTGGTCTCACCCTATCCAAAATTTCTTTTTCTTTCTTTTTCTCTTTTTCTACTTTATTTTTTTATACTAAATAATCTTTCATCAATATTTTTATCATAATCTTCCGTTTGCTTAGCTTTGTTACAATACTCTTCTGATTCAGATAGAAATCCTGAATTAAGTAATTCATTTGCAATATTACTCATTGCAAGAGTTGAACCATTTTCTTCAGCTCTTTTATAAGCATTGATAGCACTTCCATTTAATTTTAATTCGCTATAATCAACACCAAGATTATTCCAAGTTGCTGATGATCTATTTAGAATTGGTATCTTAAGACTATGAAATAAGGATAATTCATTATGTCCTTCCTCAAAGTGGCTGTATGCTAAATAGAACCTTGTATCATCATCATCCGGCTTTAAATCTAATAAACGCTCTGAAAATGCAATAAATGTAGTGGTATTTTCTTGCACCTTAGCAACTTCTTTCAAGACTTTTAATAATGCTATTTCTCC
>JBFGJY010000075.1:0-11591 GCA_041576975.1 Gammaproteobacteria bacterium
AGGCAGCACAATTTTACAGACCAAACGCGTCAAGGTGTTGGACTATAAATGTCACTTTATGACCAGTCTCAACACTTTAGCATCACTGCTAACCGATTGTAACGTAAGGACTTTATTTCATCGGGAGCGATGATCCAAAAACACATACATCGATATACTTTAGGTCATTGATCTGCGATTTAAACCGTTTGGTAAGGAACTAAATCCAGAAATTGTTTATTAACACTCAAGCATGCTTGAGAAGATTTTTAACTCTTAAATAGGAATTAAGCAAATGGAAATGAAGAAATTAGTTCAAGGATTAGTGATTGCCGGTGCAATGGTTGCTGGGGGTAGTGCAATAGCGGCAACTCAAGGTGGCACAGGTGGCACATCAACAGGTGACATCCTTATTGATGTAACCGTTGGCAATCAAATTCTAATTAATAATTTGGCGGATATTATCGGCACGCACGTTCCTTTTACACCTTTCATAGGTAGTAGTCCTGCTTGTGTCTATACAAATAACCCATCTGGTAATTACGAAGTTACTATTACTAGTTCAAATCCCGGCGCAGCAAATGAGTTTCGATTAAATGATGGTGGTGGAACACTTGTAGTTTATACCCTTAGCTATAATGATGGTGATAGTTCTGCTCCAATGCTTTCTGGTGTCGTTAATTCCACTTTCGATAATGCAGATACGACTGACCCATCATGTGCTACTCCGCAGTCTTCTATTGATATTAATATTCCAGCTGCAAATTTAGACGCAGTGGGTCCAGGCTCTTATTCAGATACTGTGACCATTTTAGTAGCGCCTCGATAAGCCTAAATAAGACTGAGCTTTTTACGATTGTGAATATGCCAGCAGCTAATACCTGCTGGCATATTTCACAAATGCATAAGCATAATGGCTGTTACAAATAAATTTCTGCAGGATAAGATAAGAAAATTTCACTACCTATCTTTTGTTACTGCTTCGCTACTAGCAAGTCTGCTGGTATTTTCAATATTATCTTTTTCATCCTTGCAGGCTGCAACACAAGGTTCTTCGGGTGCTAGTTCTAGCGGTACGATCGAAAATATAGTTACGGTTGGTCGTGTTATTAGAATAGGAGGTTTGCGGGATTTTAATTTCGGGGTGTGGAATTCAGGTGACGGTACATTATCCGATAACGATAATGTATGTATTGCTAAAAATGACATCTTTGGTCCATATGCAATTCGAGCCGCGGGCAATGGTGATGGGTTTGATCCGGCGGCATTTACCCTCAGTAATGGTGCTGATCAAATTTATTATAATGTGTATTGGAATGATGCGAACGGTACTGGAGGTAACCAACAATTGGCTCCAGGTGTTGTTTTGCATGGCCAAACAGGCGGCGCATTTACTTTCTTAATTAATTTAATTTTTGGCATTTGTAATACTAATGCAAATGTGGAAATCGAAATTCCAGATACAGAATTGCAAGCCGCTAGTGGTGGAAACTACTCAGGCACATTGACACTGCTTGTCATTCCCGACTAGTCTTAGTGCATCTCTAAAAAAATAGTCATCTTATGCTCAAGCATTTAAAGTGCTTGTTATCAGCACTGTTATTATTGTTTTGTTCTGCATCTGTGCTTGCAGATATTCGCATCCATGGTTTAAGTGACATCAGGCTTGGCAGATGGGTGCTTGGTGCGGGGCCGTTACGTGCTGACACTAATATTTGTGTAACCGTTAGGCCGCCTGGCTCTCCACTTTACCAAGTAACCGCGTATGGTCAGGGCAGTGGAAATGCGTTTGTGCTTTCGAGTGCAGGATATAATTTACCCTTTAGAATGTTTTTTAATGACCGTCCACGACCTAATGGCGCCACGGAACTTGTACCCGGGCAAGCGTTGGTTGGCTTAAGAGCTAGGAGAAGAGGTACTAATCGAATTCAATGCAATCGGCCCAACGCAAATATTTCTATTTTGGTATCTGATTCTGACCTTGCAGAAATGCCGGCGGGGCGTTACAGCGGGACCATTGTATTTGTAGTTGGGCCTGAATAGGCATTTAATTTTCACAAATTAGACTATCCACAAACGCTATGCCTTGTTTTATTTCAAGCTCAGGTAATTCGATGTTACAAATAGCATTGCCTTTGTTGGTCAGTTCTAGTGGCGCATTTCCCGAAATCTCAGCTTGTAGCCAACCATCTTCGTCCGTTACTGCATAACCAATGGCGTTTTCAATTCGCATACGCGCAGCAGGCGTATGGTCTGCAAGTACTATACGGGTGATCAACACAATAATCGGGTGTACTTCGTAATTAATGGTTTCTACGTTGCCTGGATACAAAGTAACTTGTTTGGGTCCATCATCAAAATGTAATAGCTCGTCACTTCTGGATCGTATGGAAATACGATACGTTTGAAAGGCTGCTAAAGGTAGAACCGTACGCCTGCCAATTTTTGCAATTCCACGAGGTTGTCCGTTTACGAATATTTCAAACGGTTCATTTAACGGTTGTCCTTTAATATCCAGTAACACACCACTGTTAGCGTTACGGTCGCCGCCAAAAGCAATTTGGTTGTTACTTGATAAAAGATTTGCATTTTGTGCACCACGGTAACGGAAAAATTTTCCACGCTCATCATCATCAACGTGCTCTATTTGAGCATCAAAGCGTCCAAATGAAGAAATGTTTCCAGCGCGTGCGCCTACAGTAGAACGTTCTAATTCTTCAGACAAAAAACTGCCCACATTAAATTCACCATACTTTTCATTTTCATAAATTTTGTTCAGGTTCGCAAATAACACTGCACCCTGATCTGACTGGTTGCCTGTTTTCCTGGTTACATAACCAGGACGTACATTAATAGATTGCCGTGGTTCAGTTTTGGTAATGCGTAAGCCGGATTGAAAGTTGTAGTCATCCTCTTCAAAAAATGAGCTAACATTAAACTCGATTGAATAGCGATTTCTTTGCAGCAAGGGATAGCGATATTCAAAACCATAAGCTAGAATGGCGTCTTCGTTACCATTGTCTCGGTATTGTGTTCGTAATATAAGGTTCCCTTTTCGAAAAGGAATGCTTGCAGCAATGCTGCCTTGACTGTAATCATTCGGCAGGAGTCTCACCTCAAAGTCTTCATCAATATCGTCTAGTTGGGATTCAACTTGACGATAATCCATATTTAGTGAAAATTTTTCGAATCTGAGTTGCCCAAGTGACTGTATTCCCCACTCCCCATCTGTGCCAAGCATAACGCTATTTTGTAAGACATAGCCTGTTCCAAAATAAGCTATGCCACCTTGCACTAAATCAGTGTGTTTAGAATGTAGAAGCTCCAGAGAAGTCCCAAGATTGTTCTTGAGGCGATATGCAGTTCCTGCCCGTATTAATTCACTGTTAGAAATTTCAGGTAAAGTGCTACGTGTATCATCATTTCCCAACAATCCAATTTCAAAATAATGCAATGGTTGATCCATGGGGGGCAGGATTGATGTTTTGACAAAAAAGTATTGCTCTTCTATTGTGCTACCCGTTGAATCGGTGATGCGTAAGGTAATTGGATATGAGCCTGAAGGCAGCCGCAAAGTGTCTAATTGCTGATTACCCGCTGCATAAAATCCACCATCAATTAGTTTATTATCTTTAAATACTTCAACCTGGCTGCGTGAATTTAGAAACAGGAATATCTCGGTTGCTTGAGAATAGTCCAAATCTGTTCGTGTTCGAGTCGATGCATATAAACGTGTTCCGAGCACATCCAAGTTATTTGTAAACGAACTAAATGGAGTGTTTGAGTTGTAATAACCTAATTCCTTAGCGATGCCAGCATTGTCATTTTGCAATGACAACATATCTACACTAAAGTCGCGTGTATTTGAGTAGTCCCACTGCGCCTGCATTCTTGATTGCCCATAGGAAAAAATATGATTAACGCCAGCGGTATACGCGGTGTTTCCATCTTCACCGCTAAAGCTGTTTGTGAAGGAGTTAACGCTAGAAAATTTAGGGTTTGTTACTTTGGGTAAAAACTTATTTGAAACGATTCCCTGAGGTTGCAGTTGCAAGCGGTTTATAAAAACATGCAGATGAAAACGACTTTCATCAAATATAACTCCAGCAATATTTGGTTCAATAATACCGCACTCACGTTGCAGTTCTGATAAACAAACTTCACTTGCGTGCGTATTCAATGGTCCTGTTAATGCTTGCATGATTACATTGGGATCAATTAGATGTGGAATTAATGCAACTACTTCTTCAGGTGAAGTTAGTTCGACACTATCAGGAGAATAGGTTGCTAAAGCGTTCCCCACTTTTTCATTACCATAATACACATCCACCTCGGTTGTTTGTGGGCGCACCAAGTCTTCAAAACCAGGAGGAGGGGTGTCTTTTATTCGGATTGCTGGGGTATCCTCAGCAAGTAGTAGTTGCGGAAGTAATATTACCCACAGCAAAAATGCGGCCTGCACAACTATGCATGCATAGCCTTCATAGCGTTGCAGTTTGCTCTGCATGTGCGATGCGTAAGAACTAAAAGAGAAAAACTTAGTTGAAGGTTTTAACTAAGTTTTTAGTGCCGATGCTCATCTGATAATCCACTGCTTTGTTATAGGGCAGTTCTACAGACCAGCTATTACCAGGGTATAAACGCCTCCCACCTAGACTTTCACAATTTTCATCATCCGCAGACGAACCTTTTGGGCATTGTTTACCTTCGCGCAGTAATACATTGGTATTGCCTTCATTCATAAAGGAAAGAGTTTTGCCGTTGCGTTTGGCAACAAGGTTAGGTTCTGGTGTGGCTGGTTGCATCAATACCAATACTTCATATCCTACTAAAATTTTAATTCCAATTTGTTCGGTTTCAAGTTCGCCAACAACAGGTTTGAAGGTCACGCGGTATACTCGTTCTTCTTCACCAAGTGCTTTTAGTGAAACTAGACGGACTAGTTTGCGCCCACCTGGTGGTACTACTAATTTATTTGGGGTTACGAGTAAGCCGGACTCACGTGGGTCATTAATAGGTTGGCGTTTTTCGTTTTCAGTACCAGGTTCAACAACGACTGAAGGAGTGATTTCAATATATAAATTTTCTGAGCTAGGATTTTCAACTTCAATATCTTTTCGTAGTGGTTTGCCTGGTTCAAAATGTAGAATGGCTTCACTCAGTACCATATTTGCTGAAGCTGGTGATATCGGAAGGATTGAAATTAAAAACAATGCAATTGCGACAAGTGTCCAGTGTCGCTTTGTGGATACTAAGCTTAGTCTAGGCATCATCGGGTACGTCCTTTGTCATATTGTACTCATTATTTATATACACGCGCGATTAGAGAGGCTAATTGATTGAATTTCCAATGAAAAATGGTCAAACGAACGAATTAGACGGCTGACCGGAAGCGGAATTAAATTGCTTGATGCGAGCGTCTGAATTTAGGCATATTTGAGTCTTCAGCGAGCCTCTTTTTGCCCCTAATTAACTAGATTTAGGGCAAATAATTTGCATACTTTTTCTCGCTGGTTTCTTAATTACATCCCTGTGAATATTTAAATGAGAAATAAAATCATTTATGTTTGCTAACTTTATGCATGAGATTGAACTTTTCATGGTTAAAATTTTTCTAATTTGTCTAATTAAATTTTTATCCAACGTACCAGGGAGAAAATAATGAAATATATAGGAAGAGCATTTAGTATTTTGGTGTTACTTTTAATTACCGCAATGAGTCACGCGGGTGACGCCGAAGCAGGCAAAGCCAAGTCTATGACTTGTGCAGCCTGTCATGGAGGAACAGGAATTAGTCCTGTAGGGATTTACCCAAATTTAGCTGGTCAAAAAGAAGAATACTTAGTTGCGCAAATAACTGCATACCGTGATGGCACCAGAGAAAATGCACAAATGTCACCTATGGTGTCAGGTTTATCGGACGAAGATGTTGCAAATCTTGCAGCGTATTATGCTTCCCTGAGTTGTAATTAATGGGTCGTACTAATAAAGTTGTTGTGAATAAAGTTAAGCAAAGTTTTTGGCGGGTGAATTTAAATTGCTAAATAACGTAGCCCGCCTGCAACGATCAATGCAATTATTCCTAAAAATAGATTAATACCCACAAACTTTCTAATTTGTGCGAGGTTTTCACCCGCGACTTGGTAGTTCTCTTCCTTTACAGCTTTTCGCAAGCGCTTAAAAGGGGAAAAAAATACATGCAAGAATAATAGGATCATAATAATCCCTAACACTTGCATGATGTGCACATGCCAACCCACGCGCGCCATACCGCCATAGTGCGCAAAGATGATCCAATAGCCCGTTGCCGGTAGGGCAATGATGCAAATCCATACCCAGAAAAAGAAGCTAACCAGGCTTTTGCGCCATAACTTCAATCGTTGTGGCGCTTCAAGAATTTTTGCAGCCGCAGGTCGAAGAGCGGTATACGCAAAAAACATTCCGCCCACCCAGATTACAGCTGCGATTAAATGCCCAGCTATAGCAGCTGGCATATAGTAAGGTTGTAAATCCATTATTCTGCGCTCTCTTTTTTAAATTATGTTGTTGAGATAGCCGGTGAAGTTATGTGGACAAAGTTTACTGGAACTGAGCTGCAAATTACATGCTAATACGTTAAAGTGCCGTGCTCACAAACGAAGATTGTTAAATTATGTTAGCTGATTGGATTGCCCCTTCAATATTATCAGCCGATTTCGCGCGTCTCGGTGAGGAGGTGAACGCAGTGCTGGATGCAGGGGCGGATATCATCCACTTTGACGTGATGGACAATCACTATGTCCCAAATTTGACGTTTGGGTCGGTAGTTTGTAAGGCACTGCGAGACTATGGAGTGCAGGCGCCCATTGATGTGCATTTAATGGTCAAACCTGTCGATCGACTTATTGCAGATTTTGCAGCAGCAGGTGCGAGCTATATTACTTTTCACCCAGAGGCCTCGGAGCATATTGATCGCAGTTTGCAATTAATCCGCGATCAAGGATGTAAAGCAGGTTTGGTATTTAATCCTGCTACCCCTCTAGATCAATTAAAGTATGTGCTAGATAAAATCGATATGGTGTTACTGATGTCGGTTAATCCTGGTTTTGGCGGACAAAAATTTATACCAGCGATTCTAAATAAGCTTAAAGTCGCAAGAAAATTAATTGATCAATCGGGCTTGCCGATACGCTTAGAAATTGATGGTGGAGTAAAGATTGATAATATTGCGCAAATTAAATCAGCAGGTGCGGATACTTTTGTTGCAGGTTCAGCAATTTTTAATACACAGGATTACGTAGGTACAATTTCAAAGATGCGCGAGCAGTTGGCAAGCGTTTATCAAACGACATCTTGATGCTTTATTTGGTTTGATTTAATAATCTTGGACACGAATTCTTTAACGCAAACGCGTTGCGTAATATTTGATTTGGATGGCACTATAGTTGATAGCGCCCCAGACATAACGATAAGCCTCAACCTTGTGTTGCAAGAATTAAACTATCCAAGTTGCAACTTAGCGCAAGTTAGAGAATGGATAGGCAATGGTGCTGCGCGTTTAATTAAGCGCGCTTTGACAGGACAAATTGATGGTGAGCCTTCTGAAGAATTATTTCAACACGCGCACAACTTATTTTTTGATCGTTATGCACAACACTTGTGTGAAGAGAGTGAAATTTATCCGGGTGTGCTCGAAGGCTTAAATGCGTTATACAATCGCTCCCTTAATTTGGCTTGTGTTACAAATAAACCCCGGCGTTTCGCGCCAGCACTTTTGCAGACATTAAAGCTAGATCAATTTTTTGAGCATCTCATTTGCGGCGATGATTTGCCTGCAAAGAAACCTGATCCATTGCCATTGCTAACGATTCTGGAAAATAACAAACTTCAGCCGTCACAAGCGCTAGTGGTGGGTGATTCAGCCAGTGATATTCAAGCAGCAAAAGCCGCAAATATGCATTCATTTTGTGTGAGCTATGGCTATCATCAAGGTAAAGGAGTTGATGCTTTGGGCGCAAACTATATAATCGACTCTGTCGCTGAATTAGTACACTATCTTTAACACGCAGCTTAAGGGCTTATATTCTATGTTCATCTCTATGCAGAAAGGATTTGCTGAGTTTTTTGATTGGCGTTGCTAGCTCAACGTTGACAAATTAACTCGTTTTTTCTTTCTTTAATTTCATGGAGATGATATGGACCCCACCAATTTCGATTTGCTAAAAACTCAAGGGTACACCTGTATCCCGCTGGTGCGTGAGGTTTTAGCAGATCTTGATACTCCTTTGAGTGCATATTTAAAACTTGCGCATCAACCATATACCTATCTGTTTGAATCCGTAGAAGGTGGCGAGACGTGGGGCCGTTATTCTTTTATCGGTTTGTCATGTGCCGAGCGGATAAAAGTGTTTGGAAATAAAGTTGTGCATGAGCAAGGTATGAATGAATTAAGTGCGACAGAAACAGAAGATCCTCTTGCATGGATACAAGAGTTTCTGCATCAGTATCACGTTCCTGATATACCACAATTACCGCGCTTTACGGGTGGGGTGGTTGGTTACTTTGGTTATGAAACCGTGCAATACATCGAGCCACGTTTAGCAGGAAAACCCAAACCAGATGTTTTGCAAACGCCTGATATTTTTCTATTGATATCCAAGGAGCTAGTGGTATTCGATAATTTAAGCGGCAAGATTTTCTTAATTGTTCATGTTGATCCCAATAATGAACAAGCAATGCAAAAAGGTGAACAACGTCTAGAACAACTCGTAGAGTATTTGCAACAACCTATATCAAAATTAGGTTCAAGCAAGCCACAAAATTCCAAAATAAATTTTGTCTCTGAATTTTCTGAAGATGCATTTAAACAAGCTGTTGAACGCACGCGTGATTACATTCGTGCAGGCGATGTTATGCAGGCAGTGCTGTCACAACGACAAAATACCGAGTTCACATACCCACCAATCAATTTATATCGAAGTTTACGTAGTCTTAATCCGTCCCCGTATATGTATTACATGAATATGGGGGATTTTTATATTGTTGGGTCATCTCCAGAAATTTTAGTACGACTGGAAGATGGCGAAATTACCGTAAGACCTATTGCCGGCACCAGACCAAGAGGAAATGATCATGCACATGATCTAGATTTAGAAAAAGAACTTTTACAGGATCCTAAGGAGTTGGCTGAACATTTGATGTTGATTGATCTTGGGCGTAATGATGTGGGTCGGGTGGCGAAAACTGGCACTGTAGTACTCACTGATAAAATGATCATTGAGCGCTATTCACACGTTATGCATATCGTTTCAAATGTTACTGGCCAAATAAAAGATAGGTTTGATGCAATAGATGTCATAAAGGCAACTTTTCCTGCGGGTACGGTGAGTGGTGCACCTAAGATACGGGCGATGGAAATTATTGACGAATTTGAGCCAGTTAAAAGAGGGATATATTCAGGCGCAGTAGGTTACATTTCTTGGGATGGAAATATGGATACTGCAATTGCTATCCGCACCGCAGTAATTAAAGATCATAAACTCTATATTCAAGCCGGCGCAGGTATTGTGTATGACTCCATTCCCGAAAATGAATGGGAGGAGACCAACAACAAAGCAGGGGCCTTGATGAAAGCAGCAGCTCTTGCGCAATCTATAGCTTGATTTAATAACTAAACAAATACGCTTAGTGATATAAAAACTGCCATGATTTTAATGATCGATAACTACGATTCGTTTACCTATAACCTGGTTCAGTATTTAGGTGAAATTGGTGAAGAAGTAAAGGTAGTACGCAATGATCAAATTGGCATCAGTGAAATCAAAGCGCTGCAACCAGATCACATTGTAATTTCTCCAGGCCCATGTACGCCCAATGAAGCAGGTATTTCTCTTGATGTTATTAGTGAGTTAGGTAGAGAAATTCCAATTTTAGGTGTTTGCCTTGGTCATCAAAGTATAGGGCAAGCCTATGGTGGCAAAATTATAAAAGCACGAGAGGTTATGCATGGTAAAACTTCTATGGTGCATCATACAAACACACATGTTTTTGAGAAATGCGACAATCCCTTTACTGCTACTCGTTATCATTCATTAGTCATAGATAAAGAAAGCGTTCCAGAATGTTTAGAAATTACCGCTTGGACGCGAGCGGGCTCAGGCGAACTCGATGAGATCATGGGAGTACGGCATAAACAGTTTGCAGTCGAAGGTGTGCAGTTTCACCCTGAATCCATACTCACAGAATTTGGGCATCATTTGTTAACTAACTTTGTTCATCAAAATAAACGATAAAATAAAAACTAGTATTAAGCCTTGAACATTCAACAAGCCATCCAAATTATTATCGAAGGCAATGATCTGACAATGGATCAAATGACAGCCGTTATGCGTGCGGTAATGTCCGGTGAAGCTACACCAGCGCAAGTTGCAGGTTTTTTAGTTGCCTTGCGTATGAAAGGTGAGGCAGTCGCGGAGCTTGCGGCAGCAGCCTCGGTCATGCGCGAGCTCTCGTCTAAAGTAAAAGTATCTACAGAAAATCTTGTGGATACATGTGGCACTGGTGGGGATGCAAAGGGGACATTTAATGTCTCAACCACAGCAGCATTTGTTGTTGCAGCAGCAGGTGGTAGGGTTGCCAAACATGGCAATCGTTCGGTATCCAGCAAAAGTGGCAGTGCAGATTTATTAGAAGCTGCGGGAGCCAATTTGCAATTAACACCTGAACAAGTTGCGCAGTGTATAAAAGAGCTAGGGATAGGATTTTTATTTGCGCCCGCACATCACAGCGCTATGAAACATGCTATTGGTCCCCGCAAGGAGTTGGGGATTCGCACCATGTTTAATTTATTAGGGCCATTAACCAATCCAGCCAATGCACCACATCAAGTTCTAGGGGTATTTAGTGTAGATTGGGTAAAACCGCTAGCAGAGGTCCTACAATCATTAGGTAGTTTACATGTATTGGTAGTACATGCGCAGGATGGCCTGGATGAAATCAGTATTTCAAGTATGACAGAAGTTGCAGAATTAAAAGACGGAGAAATCTCTCGCTATCAAATTTCACCGCAACAATTTGGTATCACAGAAAGCAAACTCGATAATATTATCGTTCAAGATGTTACTCAAAGTTTGCAACTAGTAAATAATGTTTTCAGTAATAAACCAAGTGCTGCCTTAGATATCGTAAAACTCAATGCCGGTGCTGCACTATATGCAAGCGATAAGACATCTACTTTATCGGAAGGTGTAGAAATGGCAGATGCAGCAATTGCAAATGGAAGCGCAAAGAAAAAATTTAAACAATATATTGGATTTACAAACAGCTTGAATTAAGTCATGACTGATCAACCTGAAATACTCACTCAAATCATCGATCATAAAAAAAATGAACTGGTTGAGCGTAAACAACGAGTGTCGTTAGAAAAAATGCAGGAGTGGGCGGGCGATGCACCAAGCCCGAGAGGTTTTGAAGCAGCATTACGAAATGCGCAACTTGCTAAAAGACCTGGGGTGATTGCCGAGATCAAACGCGCATCACCTAGCAAGGGGATTTTGAGAGAAAATTTTAATCCAATGGCAATTGCAGCAAGCTATCAAATGAATGGCGCGACCTGTGTATCTGTATTAACAGAT
>JBFGJY010000076.1:0-11123 GCA_041576975.1 Gammaproteobacteria bacterium
CGTCAAGATGATCTTGGGATGCTGATTGCTTCCTTTAACCAAATGACTGAACGTCTATCATTGGCACGTGATAAAGCAAAATTAAGCCAGCACCTCATCGATAGCCAACGTCTTTATCTGCAAACAATCTTAGAAAACCTATCATCAGGAGTGGTAAGTCTTGATCAAAATTTAATCATAAAAACTGCAAATGCTACTGCTTCGCAAATTTTAAATATAGATGTAAACCAATATATCGGGCGCGATATAGCACAATTGTCAATGGCAAATGAAAACTTAAAAAGTTTTTGTGATCAGGTTGTACCAATGATTCAAAGCAGTGAGAAAAAATGGCAGACAGAAGTAAAGTTGTTTGATGGAGATCGAAGTAAAATGCTTATGTGTCGTGGTGTGACGCTACCGATTGATGCCGCGCAAACAGGTGGGTATGCACTTGTTTTTGATGATATTACTGAACTTATTCGAGCACAACGCGATTCTGCATGGGGCGAAGTTGCTCGCCGCTTGGCACATGAAATTAAAAATCCCTTGACTCCTATCCAGCTTTCTGCAGAACGTTTGCGAGGAAAAATTCTACCTAAATTAAATGAACAAGAATCCAGTATTCTTGACCGTGCAACAAGCACTATCGTGCAGCAAGTTGAATCTATGAAAGCAATGGTTAATGATTTTGCTGATTACGCGCGTATACCACAAATTGAAACAACACCTTTGGATCTAAATAAGCTAATTTCTGAAGTGATAGAGCTGTATCAAAACAATACTTATAATACTGTAGTTAGTGCATCGCTGGATGAGTATCCGCCACGGATTAAAGGGGACAGCAATCGTTTGCGCCAGTTGCTGCATAATCTAATTAAAAATGCTCTAGAGGCTATGCATGAGCAACAGGACGCCAAGATCGAGATCACTACGCATTGTTTTGAAATTAGTGGTGTCCCGTTCGTTAGTTTGGAAGTCACGGATGATGGCCCAGGTTTTCCGCCTGAAATATTAGAGCGACTATTTGAACCTTATGTAACGACTAAAACTAAAGGCACTGGCTTGGGATTAGCTATTGTGAAAAAAATTGTTGAAGAGCATGGTGGAACCATACGAGCGGATAATACACCAGAGCATGGAGCAAGAATTAAAATTCGTTTGCCAATAAGTAGTTCTGAAACTTTAAGGACCTCTGTACACGTTCAAGGGGATGCTGCATGAGCCAACAAAATATACTCGTCGTCGATGATGAGCCTGATATACGTAATTTAGTACAAGAGATACTTATAGATGAGGGTTACCAAGTCAGGGTTGCTGAAAATACGGCTACTGCAAGACAACATGCAAGTAAATTACAGCCAGATTTAGTATTGCTTGATATCTGGATGCCGGGTGAAGACGGCATTAGCTTATTAAAAGATTGGCAAGGAAGTGGTGGAATCAATTGTCCAGTGGTAATGATGTCAGGCCATGGCACAGTAGAAACAGCGGTGGAAGCTACACGCTTAGGAGCATATGATTTTATTGAAAAACCTTTAACCACGGCAAAACTAATAGTGAGTGTAAAGCGTGCCTTAGAGGCAGCTGTAGAAAAGCATAAGGATACTGATACAAGAATAGTAACAGAGGAACCAATTGGTTCCAGTAAGCAAATGCGTGCTTTACGCGAGCAAGCTGAAAAGCTGGCTTTGCATGATAATGTTTTATTGATAATAGGAGAATCGGGGTCTGGTAAAAAAACGTTTGCTAATTATGTGCATTCATTGAGTTCTAAAAAAGACAAACAATTTATTACACTTAGTGAGGATAATTTTAATGACCGAGATGCTGCCAAGGAATTACTTGGATCAGAAAAAGAAGGTGTGATTACACCTGGAATTCTTGAGCTATGTAAAGGCGGTACGATATTTATTAATGATGTTGCAAATATAAATGAACAAGGACAGAAAATATTATCGCGTTTATTGCAACGAAAACAGTTTAGTCGTATTGGGGGCAAAACATTACAAAAATTAGAAGTACGTATTATGGTTGCAACTCAGCGCAATCTTCAAGCAGAAGTAAAAGCTAAACGTTTTGATGATGAATTATATTTTCTATTAAACGTTGTTTCTATTCGAATACCTGCATTACGTGAACATTTGCAAGATGTACCAGATTTGTTACGTTACTATATAGATTTTTATTGTTCACAAGAAAACTATCCCTATCGAAGTTTTGCCATTGCAGCGCAAAATCGTTTGCTGCATTACACCTGGCCGGGAAATATTCGAGAGCTTAGGAACTTAGTACAAAGGTTGTTAATATTAAGCACTTCAGATGAAATTTCCGTTGAAGAAGTAGAACTTACTTTGGATGAGAAAGTAGATGAAAACCAATCTTCGACTTCATGGTATGAAAAACTTTATAAATTACCTTTGCGAGAAGCACGCGAATCATTTGAACGTGGTTATTTGCTACATCAGCTAAAACAGGTGAATGGCAATATCAGCAAGCTGTCTGAACGAGTGGGCATGGAACGTACTCACCTGTATCGCAAACTTCGTACCCTTGGTATTAGTACCAAAGACACCTAGCGGAAAACACTTGCAAGTGCCTAGCGACTTCTCATATGCTGCGCCGCCGGCTATCAGCTAGGCTGAGTGTTTGGTTTGACGGAGTATTTCTATGAAAATCATTATCTTAGGCGCAGGTCAGGTGGGCGGTACACTAGCGCTTAGCCTCGCAAATGAAGCCCATGACATCACTCTCGTCGACACGGATGCAGCTGTGTTACAAGATATTCAAGATCGAGCAGACTTGCGTGCTGTAGTTGGAGAAGCCGCACATCCTTCAGTGCTTGAACGAGCTGGTGCCAAAGATGCGGATATGATTATTGCATTGACAAATAGCGATGAGACCAACATGGTGGCGTGCCAAGTAGCCTACACCTTGTTTCATACACCTACCAAGATTGCTCGAATACGTGCGATTGAGTATCTCTCCTATAGTGACCTGTTTATGCAAGAGGCGTTGCCGGTTGATGTATTAATTAGTCCGGAGCATTTAATTTCACAGTACGTACAACGTTTGATTGAGCATCCTGGTTCGCTTCAAGTTTTAGATTTTGCCAACGGGCAAATTAAACTACTTGCAATTCGTGCTGATAAGGGAAGTCCTTTAATCAGCAAACGACTGCAGGGTATCTGGGAGTTAATGCCAGAGACTGAAGCTAAAGTAGTAGCCGTCTATCGTAATAATAATTCGATCGCACTAAATGGCGAAACTATAATTCAACCAGACGATGAAGTGTTTTTCCTAGCATCTTCTGCTAATGCTATCGCATTGACTGCGCAACTGCGTGGTACTGACAAACCTTATAAACGTGTATTGCTTGCGGGTGGTGGCAATATAGGTTTTCACTTGGCAAAGGCTCTTGAAAATAAATTCCAAATCAAAATTATTGAACGCAATCCAGAACGTACAAAATTTCTATCTGAGTCATTAGACAAAGCGATCGTGTTACAAGGTGATGCCGCTGATCAAGATATGTTGATCGAAGAAAATATTGAAAACATGGATGTATTTTGTGCGCTAACCAATGATGATGAGGCAAATATTTTGTCATCAATGTTGGCAAAACGCTTGGGAGCAAATAAAGTGATGTCACTAATTAATCGACCAAGTTATGCCGATTTAGTAGAGAGTGGCACTATCGATATCGCGATTTCGCCACAACAAGTTACCTTAGGCACATTACTTGCCTATGTGCGCAAAGGCGACATTGTTGCCGTGCATTCATTACGCCGCGGAGCTGCAGAAGCCATCGAAGCTGTAGCCCATGGCGATGAAAAAACGTCAAAAGTGGTCGGGCGCAGCATCGAGCAAATCAACTTACCTAATGGTGCAACCATTGGCGCAATAGCAAGAGCTGATAACGTCATTATGGCTGAGGCAGACATTATGATTGAACCGGAGGATCATGTAATTATGTTCTTAGCAGATAAATCTGGTGTTAAAGAAACAGAACGACTATTTCAGGTAAGCGCAACATTTATTTAAGCCTACGCATGTGTGTTTTTTGCACATTGGTTCTAATAATTTCTCAAAGATATCATTCATGCAACGTCAAGTAATACAACGTGTATTAGGAATTTTACTTGCGTGGTTCAGCGTCACGATGTTGCCACCAATTTTAGTAGGCGAGCTATATGATGATGATGCGATCATGCCTTTTGTGTTGGCATTCATCATTACGCTGATTACGGGACTAATCTTGTGGTACCCAGTACGTAAAGTGCGTGATGATTTACGCCTGCGTGATGGGTTTTTGATCGTAGTCTTATTTTGGACCGTATTAGGGACGTTTGGTGCGCTACCGTTGTTGTTCAGTCAGTCCCTAACCCTGGGTATTACTGATGCCTTGTTTGAATCTATCTCCGGACTCACAACAACAGGTGCGACAGTAATAACCAATCTTGATGACTTGCCTAAATCCTTATTGTTTTATCGCCAAGCATTACAGTGGCTTGGTGGTATGGGGATCATTGTTTTGGCAGTAGCGATATTGCCCATGTTAGGTGTGGGGGGCATGCAGTTATACCGTGCGGAGACACCCGGGCCAGCTAAAGACACCAAACTCACACCACGAATTAAAGAGACGGCAAAAGCACTTTGGTACATTTATTTATCGTTAACAATTGCTTGCGCACTTGGTTATTGGATGGCAGGGATGAGTGTTTTTGATGCCATTGCGCACAGTTTTTCTACAGTGGCGATTGGTGGTTTTTCTACCCACAATGAAAGCATTGGTTATTTTCATAGCGCACCAATAGAAACTGTATCAATAATTTTTATGCTATTGTCAGGCGCAAATTTTGGTTTGCACTTCATTACTTGGAAATCACAAAGCCTAAGTCATTATCTACAGGATGCTGAATTTAAAACCTACCTATTTGTAATAACTTCAATTTCATTAATAACAGCGGTTTTTTTGCGGATCAGTGAAGTGTATCTAAGTTGGGATGATGCTTTTGCCAAAGCCGTTTTTCATGCGGTATCGATAGGTACAACAACTGGATTTACAACTTCTCACTATTATTTCTGGCCAAGCTTCTTACCTTTATTGTTACTGCTTGCAAGTTTTATCGGCGGTTGTACAGGTTCCACAGGTGGCGGCATCAAAGTGATTCGAGTGTTGCTGTTAGTCAAACAGGGATTGAGGGAAATGTTGCGTTTGATACACCCGAATGCAAAAATCGCCGTAAAAATTGGTTCTAAGGCGGTCGATAACCGTGTGGTTGAAGCCGTGTGGGGGTTTTTCTCTGCCTATATCGGTGTATTTGTAGTCATGCTGTTGCTGCTCATGGCATCTGGCCTAGACCAGGTCACGGCATTCTCTGCTGTAGCTGCCACACTAAACAATCTTGGTCCTGGCTTAGGTGAGGTAGGTGTCAACTACACAAGTATTAACGACTTTAGCAAATGGGTACTGTGTTTAGGTATGTTGCTTGGCCGTTTAGAAATTTTTACCTTGCTCGTGGTACTTACTCCGGCTTTTTGGCGTAGATAGTTGTTTCATCATGTCGAATGAAATCGCTAAACAAAAGTGGAATCATATTTATGGTGCAGAATGTACAACTGCAATACAGCCTGCTGATGTGTTAGCTGAATATGAATATTTACTACCAAATACAGGTGTTGCACTGGATTTAGCGAGTGGGCTTGGTGGTAATGCCGTTTTTCTTTCGCAACATGGTTTGGATGTGCATGCCTGGGATATTTCTGAACAAGCAATTAATAAACTTATTAAATTTTGTGAGAAAAATGATATTCACATTAAAGCTACAGTACGTGATGTGTTAGGGCATCCACCCATAGCAAATTCTTTTGATGTAATCTGCGTAAGTTATTTTCTTGAGCGTAATATAACTAACTCGATTATTTCTGCACTCAAACCAAAAGGTTTATTATTTTATCAAACCTTTATTCATGAAAATGTAACAGAGTATGGGCCTAGTAATCCCAAATATCGATTAGCTGAAAATGAATTACTGAGTTTATTTTCACCACTACATATTTTGGCATACCAAGAACTTGGTCGTGTAGGAAAGACTACGCAAGGCGTTCGCGATACAGCATCACTTGTAGCTCAAAAACGTTAATTTAGTCTGATCGATAACAAAATTTCAATCTGTTATTAAAAAATTATTTGATGGAATTACTTGAACTTTATCCAAGTATAAAGCCTTATCACGAGTTTCAGCTCAAGGTATGCGATTTGCATACCTTATGGATTGAAGAATGCGGAAATCCAAACGGCACTCCGGTAGTGTTTTTACACGGTGGGCCAGGTGCAGCCTGCGAGGAGTTTCAGCGTAGATTTTTCGATCCACAACACTATCGAATTATTTTATTTGATCAACGCGGTTGTGGACGCTCCACACCACATGCTGAATTGCGCAACAATACTACACAAGATCTAGTTGCAGATATTGAGCGTATTAGAGATTACATGAATATAGAAAAGTGGTTAGTATTTGGAGGATCGTGGGGTTCCACACTGGCACTTGCATATGCACAAGCACATTCCAACCGTGTTTCTGGTTTAATTTTACGAGGAATTTTTCTCTGTCGTCCGCGCGACATTCAATGGTTTTACCAAGATGGTGCTAGTTACCTCTATCCGGACCTTTGGCAAAACTATATTCAAGTGATCCCAGAAGAAGAGCGCGGTGATTTAGTTTCTGCATATTACAAACGTTTGACCTCAGACGATGAAAGCATTCGACTTGAGGCGGCACGGGCTTGGTCCATTTGGGAAGGTAGTACGTCTAATTTAATCACCAAGTCTGCGGTTGTAAACCACTTTTCAAATGACCATATCGCCTTAAGCCTGGCACGTATTGAATGCCATTATTTTATTAACAATTCGTTTTTACGTAACAATCAACTGCTGGAAGATGCAGATAAACTTAGCGGAATCCCTGGAGTGATCGTACATGGACGCTATGATGTAGTCTGTCCGATCGAGCAAGCCCATTTACTACACCAAGTATGGCCGAATGCTGAGTTTGTCATCGCGCCAAAATCTGGGCATTCTGCGACAGAACCAGAAATTGTGGATGCCTTGGTACGCGCAACGGACAAGTTCAGTCAAGATTCCTGACGTCCTCTATATGATTCGTGCCATACAAACATTTATTTGACTGCAAGTGTGATCGCATTATTACAACGTGTGCTCGAAGCAAGTGTTTCTATAAATAACGAATCTGTCGCTGCGATTGACCATGGAGTACTGGTGTTTGTGGCTATACAGAAACATGATGATGAAAGTACGGCAACCCGTATGTGTGAGCGTGTTA
Source organism: Gammaproteobacteria bacterium (assembly GCA_041576975.1). Classification (GTDB taxonomy): domain Bacteria; phylum Pseudomonadota; class Gammaproteobacteria; order UBA4575; family UBA4575; genus JBFGJY01. The sequence continues at coordinate 7,326 of JBFGJY010000076.1, forward strand.
TCGGTTATCGTATGTTTGCAGATGATGTTGGCAAGATGAATAAGAGTGTAGTAGATGTAAATGGCGGAGTGCTTTTAGTCCCGCAATTTACGCTTGCGGCCGATACTAAGAAAGGCCTGCGGCCTAACTTTTCACAGGCCGCTTCTCCCGAGCACGGCACGGCATTATTTGATTATTTTTTGAACAAACTAAATTCGAAATATGTTAAAGTTAAATCAGGTAAATTTGGTGCCCATATGCAAGTACATTTGATCAATGATGGTCCAGTAACTTTCTGGTTGCAATTATAACTATAGATTTATAGATAACGACTCGCTCTTAAAACCCTCTAATTAATTTTTTCAGCTGTGACCACACGAACTGCTAGTGTTGAACGCAACACCAATGAAACGCAAATTGCGATTCAACTAAATTTAGATGGAGACGGTGAATCGACATTAAAGACAGGCCTGCCCTTTTTTGATCATATGCTTGATCAAATTGCGCGTCACGGCATGCTTGATTTAAGCATAGATGCTCATGGAGATCTTGAAATTGATGCCCACCATACAGTTGAGGATGTAGGAATAACACTCGGACAAGCATTTACTAAAGCGATTGGAGATAAATCGGGTATAAGACGTTATGGCCATGCATATGTGCCATTGGATGAGGCACTTTCTAGAGTGGTAATAGACTTTTCTGGAAGACCAGGGCTAGAGTTTCGAGTGCAATTTCCGCGTGCTCGTGTGGGTGATTTCGATGTTGACCTCACTCACGAGTTTTTTCAGGGTTTTGTTAACCATGCCAATGTGACCTTACACATTGATAATTTTTCTGGAGCAAATTCACATCACATTGCCGAAACCGTATTCAAGGCATTTGGGCGAGCCGTGCGTATGGCAATTGAGCACGATGAGCGCATGCAAGGAATGATTCCGTCGACGAAGGGAAGTCTATAGGTTGTATTTAGTTATGTGCGATTTGGTTCATCGACGAAGGGAAGCTTATAGGATTTGTTATATTCAAATGCAAGTTTGTTACATTGACGAAGGGAAGTTTTTAGGTTGTATTTAGTTTTGTGCAAACTGGTATTTTTTATAAAAATTGTAACTGGTAGCATAAAAATATCAAGCTGAATGTTGGGCCATAATGATGAGTAATATTGCCATTGTTGATTACGGAATGGGTAACCTCTATTCGGTCGCAAAAGCTGTAGAGCATGTGGCTACAGCAACAGACCGTATTTACATCACTTCAAGTCCAAAACAAATTGCAGCAAGTGATAAAGTTATATTTCCTGGTCAAGGTGCAGCACGAGACTGTATGGCTGCGCTACAGGAATTCGATTTACAGTCTGCAATTATTGATGCTGCTCAGCAAAAACCTTTTCTAGGGGTATGCATGGGGATGCAAGTACTTATGCAAAATAGTGAAGAAAACGGTGGCACCGAATGTTTGTCATTTTATACTGGCGACGTAGAATATTTCGGTAATCATTTTTCTATTGGAGCTGCAGAGGGTAGTTTCAAAGTACCACATATGGGTTGGAATTGTGTTGAACAGCAACAAAATCATCCTTTATGGAAGGGTATTCCTGAATCTAGTTATTTTTATTTTGTGCATAGTTATTTTGTACAGTGTGAAGAACAGGAATTAATTGCTGGCACTACAGATTATGGAATCACTTTTACATCTGTCATTGCACGAGACAATGTGTTTGCTATGCAATGTCATCCAGAAAAAAGTGCAAAAGCAGGTTTACAATTACTCAGCAACTTTATTCATTGGGACGGCAGCCACACAGTTAACTAAGTACCATTCAGATCTATACTAATAAAATGATTGTTATACCTGCTATTGATTTAAAAGACGGTAAATGTGTGCGTCTGCGTCAAGGCGTCATGGACGATGTTACAGTGTTTTCGAATGATCCAGCTGCAGTTGCAGACCAATGGGTAGAGGCTGGAGCAAGACGTATACACATCGTTGACTTGGATGGTGCATCATCTGGTGGCCCGAAAAATGCTGAATTGATACATACCATTACATCGAATCATCCGAACGTTCCTATTCAGGTTGGTGGCGGTATTCGTGATGAAGATACAGTACAAGCTTATCTCGATGTAGGCGTGCAATACGTCATTATCGGAACACAAGCGGTTAGCGCTCCACATCTTGTGAATGATTTATGCTTAGAATTCCCAGGACACATCATTGTTGGCCTAGATGCAAAAGAAGGCAAAGTTGCGATCGACGGTTGGTCAAAATTATCGCACCATGATGTAATCGACATGGCACAGCATTTTGAAGCAGATGGGGTTGCAGCAATTGTATTTACGGATATTGGTCGTGATGGAATGATGCAGGGATTAAATGTTGAAGCTACGGCAGAATTGGCTAGCTCAATCCATATTCCAGTCATCGCATCGGGTGGAGTAACGTCTGAAAATGATATCAAACAATTATGTGAATGTGATGAAGAAGGCGTTATCGGGGTGATCGTAGGTCGTGCACTTTATGAAGGGACCATAGAGCTTCAACAAGCACAACAGCTTGCCGACTCGTATCAGTCTTAAACACTTCTAAAATCATCATCAGCAAACCCGCATGTTGCACCAGACCACCTGTAAATATCTGCAATCGGGTGATGTGAAACAGATGGTATGCAAATATCCAGAAACACAGTTTGTATTTAATATGATCTGTCCGGTTTTTGGCTGGATCTCGCCTTGCCTGGCTTGCTTTTAAAGCGTGGTAATGCCACCACTTAATTGCGCGTAGTACCCACGCGCAATGGTGGTGCAATATGCGGGTTAAAACTATTTTCAGGGTTTTGCTTTTTTGTAAAACCATATTCAAAAAAATTTGAAAACTTTTAATCATTAATGCCTCTTGCAAAACGAATTATTCCTTGCTTAGACGTGGATGCAGGTCGCGTAGTAAAAGGTGTTAAGTTTGTCGATATACGAGATGCAGGAGACCCTGTAGAGGTTGCCAAGCGCTACGATGCCGAAGGTGCGGATGAAATTACTTTTTTAGATATCACCGCCAGTTCAGATAACCGTGACACCATGGTGCATGTAGTTGAAAAAGTAGCCGCTGAAGTTTTTATTCCTTTAACCGTGGGTGGCGGAATTCGTAAAATAGAGGATATACGCACCATGTTAAAAGCCGGTGCAGATAAGGTTTGCATCAATACCGCAGCAGTATTCAATCCCGAGTTCGTTCAGCAGGCAAGCAATAAAGTAGGCTCACAATGTATCGTTGTCGCAATCGATGCAAAGCAGATAAATAAAGAAGGTGAACCATTGAAATGGGAAATATTTACGCATGGTGGACGCAAACCCACCGGTATAGATGCCGTAGAATGGGCAAAGAAAATGGAAAGCTATGGTGCCGGTGAAATTTTACTCACGAGCATGGACCGTGATGGTACCAAAATAGGATTTGATCTTGAGCTGACTCGAACCATCAGTGAAACCGTTGGTATTCCAGTAATCGCCTCTGGGGGAGTAGGGACATTGGAACATTTGGCTGAAGGCGTGACAATAGGCAAAGCGGATGCGGTATTGGCTGCTAGTATCTTTCACTTTGGCGAATATTCAATACAGGAGGCGAAAAACCACTTGGCTTCGCAAGGTATCGTTGTGCGAAACTAGCTTAGTTCTCGGAAGCCCGATCATAGATTCCATATAACAGGCATGTGATACTCTGCAACTATCATCTGCGTAAGTGATCTAAAAAATTATTCACCTAATATAATGAGCACTAGTGATACATTGAGACAATTAGCTGAGATACTAGAACAGCGCAAAG
>JBFGJY010000077.1:0-11000 GCA_041576975.1 Gammaproteobacteria bacterium
AAGAATAGGTAATGACATCTAACTTTGTCCAAGGAAGCTGCATTGCAAAAATCGCAGAAGTAGCATCACAGAGTGTCAATCCCTGCCGATGATCTGCAATCCATTCTCCATCCGGTATCCTCACGCCCGAAGTGGTTCCATTCCATACAAAAACGACATCTCGATGAGGATCAACTTGCGATAAATTTGGTAATTCTCCGTAAGGTGCTTCATAAAAGTTGACGTCGTTCAATTTTAAATGGTATTTGATGTCTTGCAGCCAATCTTTGCCGAAGCTTTCAAAAGCTAATACATCCACTCCACGTTGCCCTAATAAAGACCACATTGCTAATTCGAAAGCGCCTGTGTCTGAACCAGGTACAAGGGCAAGCAAATAATCATCGGGTAGCTGTAAAAGCTCACGAGTCATCGATAATGCATGCTGCAGTTGTTGCCGCCCTATTTTTGATCGATGGGAACGGCCTACAATCGCATTTGATAGTTCAGAAGCTGTCCAGGTGATAGGTTTAGGACATGGCCCGGAGGAAAATAGTGGACGATTGGGTTTTTTGTTTGGTTTAGCTTGCACGAACTGTTCGTCATTAAAAAATAATGTTAAGGATAATGCTCTGCTATAAGCAGATAGTTAGCCAGATCTTATTAAATTTTTAAATTAAGCGAGAAGGTATAAGATTCGCAGATTTAACATTGTTGCCAGGGTAAACCATGAAAGCGCCATCCACCTGTGGTGCTGCGGTGATGGTCATTGTCTAAATCTCCTTCAAAACCTTCACTCACATGGTAGACATTGCTAAGCCCGTTATTAAGTAATTTTTTACCTGCTTCTTGGGAACGTTTACCACTACGACAAATTAGAATAATTGGCGCACAACCTTCTTCAACCTCACATGCTAAACCACCCAGCATTACTTTTCGTACTTCGGGAACAAAATGAGGGTTGATCTTCCAATCGGGCTCATCAATCCAAGGTACATTAATAGCGCCTAAAGGATGACCGATAAACAAATATTCCATCGACGATCGAATATCGATAAGCATTGCACGAGGGTCATCTTGAAGAATTTGCCAAGCCTTTTGACAACTAAGACCTTGAGGTTGCTTTTTACTCATTACTATATTTTCCTAGGGATTGCAAAGCAGATTTTTCACTTTAGTATGTTTTGAAGAGTTAATTATCGTAATTTAGCTATAAAGCTAACAACATACATGTGCAAAAATCAAACTATAAATTCCAATTTACCTGCGATTACGCCATTGCATAGTTTGCATCTTGAATTGGGTGCTAAGCTAGTTACTTTTGCCGGCTATGAAATGCCGTTGCAATACTCAACGGGCATCATCGCTGAACATTTACATACTCGCACCCGTGCTGGACTTTTTGATATCTCCCATATGGGGCAGATCAAGCTAACAGGTAAGAATGCTGCTTTTGGGCTAGAAACTATAGTTCCCACCGATGTTGTTGGGCTTCAATCTTTACGACAATGTTATACCGTTTTCACAAATCAAGATGGTGGAATTCTTGATGACTTAATCGTCATGAATTTGGAGAGCGAATATCAACTCATAGTCAATGCAGCATGCAAACAAGCCGATTACAAGCACCTCAAAGATTCTATAAGTGATTATTGCAATATTGAAATGCTTGCTGATCAGGCGCTGCTCGCTTTACAAGGACCGCGTGCGCGGGAAGTATTAACAAGAGTCGCACCTGCAATTGGTGAATTACATTTTATGAACGTAATGCAAGCTGACGTTGCAGGATTACCATGTCTAGTGTCTTGCTCTGGATATACAGGAGAAGATGGATTTGAAATCTCTATACATTCTGAACAAGTAGAAGATCTGGCTAGATTACTATTAGAGCAAACAGATGTTTTACCGATTGGGCTTGGGGCACGAGACTCGCTACGTTTAGAGACGGGACTATGTCTATATGGACATGAGCTCACCACAGAAACCACTCCTATAGAAGCCGGGCTTACATGGGTGATCAGTAAGTCACGCAGACCAGAAGGTGAACGTGCTGGTGGCTACTTAGGAGCTGATCGAATAGTCGAGCAATTGGCCAGAGGTACAGATCGATTACGGGTTGGAATTGTGCCAGAAGGTAAAGCACCAGTACGAGAAGGCACTAAGCTTATAGATGATAAAGGGCAGTTAGTTGGTGCTGTTACCAGTGGGTCTTACAGTCCTACAATGCGACGACCCATTGCGATGGGTTATATTGCATCAAGTCTTGCGGTACCTGGTATGCGAATTTATGCACGAGTGCGTGATAGGCTTATGCCTTTAACTATCGTTAAGTTACCTTTTGTGTCCCCTCATTTCTATAGAAATTAAAACGTATTGAAGTGTGATATGGCCAGTTTAATTGTTTAGTTATTTTCTAATCTTTTTTAAGGATTTTCTAAAATGAATGTAATCAAATTTACGCAAGAGCACGAATGGATTTTAATGGAAGGTGAAGATGTAGGTATTGTTGGCATCACAAACTATGCTCAAGAACAACTCGGAGATATTGTGTTTATCGAGCTTCCAGAAATGGGAAAAAAGATTAATCAGGGAGATGATATAGCCGTAGTTGAGTCTGTGAAGGCAGCGAGTGAACTCAAAGCTCCCGTAAGCGGTGAAGTCATAGAAATAAATCAAGCGCTCAAGGATGCTCCCGAAACGGTAAATAGCGATCCAATGGACACAGGTTGGTTTATGAAAATCAAATTGGAGAAACCATCAGAACTAGATAACTTATTGGACGAAAAAGCTTATGAAGATTTTATAGTTGCGTAGCATAAATTTATTTACACAAAGAAATCATGTCGACACCATTGACAACAATTGAGCAAGAAACATCTATAGAACAAGAAAAAAAGACACTTGAAGAGCTTGAAATGCATGGCGACTTTATTCGACGCCATATTGGGCCAAGTCAGGATGATATAAACCAGATGCTAAAAGAATTAAGTGTTAATTCACTTGATGAATTAGTGACTAAGGCAGTGCCACCTTCCATTATGATGGAAGGTGATCTTGAACTTCCACAAACTAAAAATGAGCGTGAAACGATTACCTATCTTCGTGAAATGCGCGCTCGAAATAAGATATATGTGTCGATGATTGGGATGGGCTATTACGGCACGGTTATGCCTTCTGTGATAAAACGCAATGTCTTAGAAAATCCAGGTTGGTATACCGCATACACCCCATACCAAGCAGAAGTGAGTCAGGGAAGACTAGAGGCACTACTAAATTTTCAACAAATGATCATCGACTTAACGGCAATGGAGCTAGCTAATGCTTCTCTATTAGATGAAGCCACAGCAGCTGCTGAGGCAATGATGATGTTACATCGAGTGAATACATCAACATGTAATGCCTTTTTTGTGTCTCACGACTGTCATCCACAAACGATTGCTGTAGTCAAAACGCGAGCACGTTCTCTAGGAATAGAATTAATTCTTGGTGATCCACTTAAAGAACTAACTATACATAAATGTTTTGGTGTGCTTCTCCAATATCCAGGCTCAAGTGGCACTGTGGAGGACATTAATACCATCATCGAGCAAGCTCATGCACAGCAAACTCTTGTTGCTGTGGCAGCAGATTTGTTAAGCCTTGCAGTATTAAAACCTCCGGGAGAAATGGGTGTTGATGTGGTAATTGGGAATACACAACGTTTCGGTATACCTCTAGGGTATGGTGGACCACATGCAGCGTTTTTTGCAACTCGCGAGAATTATAAACGCTTTGTACCTGGACGAATCATCGGTGTTTCAAAGGATTCCTTAGGAAGCACTGCATTGCGTATGGCTTTGCAAACACGTGAGCAACATATTCGACGTGATAAGGCAACTAGCAATATCTGTACTGCCCAAGTCTTACTTGCAGTAATTGCTGGATTTTATGCTGTCTACCATGGCCCAGAGGGATTACGCACCATAGCCAATAGAGTTCACCGTATGACATTGATCTTAGTCGAAGGATTGCGGGGCCTAGGATATGAAGTAGTTAATCCATGTTTTTTTGATACGGTCACGGTAAAAATTCGTGGTCAGGCAAGACGTATTGCAGCAAAAGCAAGAGAATCCCATATCAATCTGCGCGTCATAGATGCAGATCATCTTGGTATTTCGTTTGATGAGACGACGCGGCGGCATGATCTCAGAATGCTTTGGAATGTATTCAAAAGCAATGCAAGCACAAAACTTATCATCAATGAAATTGATCAATTTGTAAGAGAATGTATCCCCATGGAGTGGTTACGCACTAGCGAGTATCTTACTCATCCCGTCTTTCATCGTTATCATTCCGAGACCGAGATGTTGCGCTATCTGCGTAGATTACAAACCAAAGATCTTGCATTAGATCGCTCAATGATTCCTCTCGGATCTTGCACTATGAAACTCAATGCCACAACGGAGATGTTTCCGATTACTTATTGGAAGTTCAGCACTATCCATCCTTTTGCTCCACTTGATCAGACGCAAGGTTATCTGCAATTGTTTGATGAATTAGAAACGATGCTTTGTGAATGTACAGGATTTGATGCCATCTCTTTTCAACCTAATGCAGGTTCACAAGGTGAGTACTCTGGATTGCTGGTGATACGCAAATACCACAAAGTATGCGGAGAGGAACAACGTAATATTTGTTTAATTCCCTCCTCTGCGCATGGCACTAATCCTGCCAGTGCAGTGATGGCTGGGTTGAAAGTAGTAGTTGTGGATTGCGAAAAAGAAGGTGATATCAGTATAAAAGATCTACGCAGTAAGGCAGCGCAACATCGTGAAAATCTAGCTGCTTTGATGATTACCTATCCTTCAACACATGGAGTGTTTGAAGAAACGTTTATCGAAATTTGTGAAATTATTCATGAGCACGGTGGCCAGGTTTATCTAGACGGCGCTAACCTCAACGCCTTGTTGGGAATTAGTCAGCTTGGCAAATGCGGAGCTGATGTTGCACATATAAATTTACACAAAACATTTTGTATACCCCATGGTGGTGGTGGCCCAGGTATGGGCCCAATTGGTGTGCGCCAGCATCTTGCACCATATTTACCTGATCATCCTGTGGTGCAAGGCGTAAATCCGGCAGCGGGTAGCGAGGGAACTATTGGCACGGTATCGGCCGCGCCGTGGGGATCAGCTGGAATACTACCCATTGCATGGGCCTATATTTCAATGATGGGTGGCCCTGGGCTCCGTCGCGCATCGCAAGTTGCGGTGTTGAATGCAAATTATATCGCTAAACGATTAGAGAATTATTACCCTGTTTTATACCGTGGTCGAAATAATATGGTTGCTCATGAATGTATTATCGATTTGCGTCCTCTAAAAGAATCATGTGGAATCACAGCGGACGATATTGCTAAACGATTAATCGATTATGGCTTTCATGCTCCTACTGTCTCTTGGCCGGTACCAGAAACATTTATGATCGAACCTACTGAAAGTGAGAGTAAACACGAACTGGATGAATTTTGTGATGCAATGATTGCAATTCGAAATGAAATCGCTGAAATTGAATCAGGTAATGCTGACTCACATGACAATCTACTAAAAAATGCACCACATACTCACCAAATGTGGGCTAATAAAACATGGTCCAAATCCTATACCATGCAACGTGCCTTCTTCCCAATTTTTGAGCTTACTGAAGACAAATATTGGCCGCCAGTGGGGCGTATTGATAATGCTTATGGTGACCGAAATTTAATTTGCACATGTCCACCTACTAAGGAATATAGGTAAGCAATAAAATAACTAAGAGAATTAAAAAGATAATTGTGAACTTTTTTTATAATTATTTATAAAGAAAATTCACACCCAGTTATTATTCTGAGCTGAAAAATAGAAGACATACGTGAAAAAAATTAAAGCATGTGTATTTAATGCCTATGGCGCACTTCTCGATACATATTTACCATTTGAGGAATATCGTGATGAGCTTGGTGAAAATGCCCTTGTCATTTATAAACTATGGCGAGCTAAACGGTTACAATACTCATCTCAGCTAAGCGTGATGAACCGCTATACCAATTATGAAAAGATTCGAAAATACGCCCTAGATTTCGCCTGTGATGTATATGGCGTAAATGATGAAAAACTCAAAAAGTACATTCTAGAAGCGCATTCAAAGTTAGACTGTTACCCAGATGTCAAAGAAACTCTCAAATCTATAAAAGAAAATGGGCTAAAAACAGCAGTGCTTTCTAATGGATCGCCTAAGGCACTCAGCGCTGCACTAAAACATGCAAGTATTGAAAATCTACTAGACGGTATCTATTCGACAGAACAGATTGGTGCTTATAAGCCCTCCCCTGCAGTATACGAATTTGTAGAGGAACAGCTGGCTTTATCACGCAGTAAAATTTGTTTTATTTCTTCAAACTCATGGGATATTGCTGGTGCGGCTTCGTATGGCTTCTACTCGGTGTGGATAAATCGTTATGATCGCACCCCTGAGCATCTGCCCTACAAGGCTGACCTTGAGATTAAAACTCTGTCAGAAGTTAATTCAGTGTTATGAACATCACAAAATTTGCAAAGCAATCTAATCACACGGAACATACACATTGTTCAATGTTCAAAAAATTACACTCTTGATTTGCCAGATGTCAGCAAATGTATAGTGCATGTCTTAATATCTTGCGTTCACTTAATTATTTGTTGTAAAATCATGTTTTTTATAGGGTCTATTTCAGTAGGACGATAAGTAAATGTTTGGATACAAAAGAGAGAAATGCATATCAATCGATATTCCTAATAGTGATTGTTTAACAGATAAGGTAGATCAGATCCGCGAACAATTAATGAATAAAGGAGAATGGCAAACCAAACATAACTGGGATACCTATGCGTGGACAGATTTTAAAATCACGAAAGAAAGAAGAAATGGCTCCCACTTGTTTAAAGTAAAAGTAAAGTGTGATTACGAGCTTTCATGTCTATGCCCCACGATTGAAAGAGCAGTCCAAATGGCTTGCCTATATCAAAAATTTATTGAAAGTGCTGCTGAACAGCTAGGCTGGCCAACTTGGGTATCGAAAACCCAGCTTGAGCCATAAATTCTATTCACCCCCCAATAAAAATTAGCAATCAATCTAATATAAGCTCATCTAGCATACCCACTATCTGCTTGCTCAATTGATAGTGATAGAGTTAGTTAAATATTTAAAGTCTTAGAAAAAAATTTTTGCGGTTGGTAAAGTAATAATAAGAACCAGCATGGTAAAATATTGTCAAACTGTTACATGGTTTGAATATTCTTTATATAAATAAAGGTATATATATCTCAAAAATAGATCATAAATAAATATGAGGAAGTCATGAATATTTCAAAAAGACGCTTTATTCAACATAGTCTTTACACAGGCTTTCTAGCAACGCTTGGGAAAAGTTTACTATCAAGTATAGCTGTAGCGGATTGGCCAGCCGCCGCATTTGATGAGACGGAATATGAACCAGCGTTAAAAGGCTTGATTGGTGATCAAGAAATGCTTGAGGGTCACGTGATGATTGATGCACCAGAAATTGCAGAAAATGGCGCTACTGTACCTGTTAAAATCTCAACTGATTTAGGCAATGTCGAATGGATAAGTATCCTTGGCGATAAAAATCCAAGACCTTGGATTTCGCGATTTTATTTCCATGGCAAATCAAAACCATTTGTATCTACACGTATTAAGTTACGCGAATCTTCGCATATAGTTGCAATTGTTAAAGCTGATGGCAAGCTCTATACCGGCAAAAGTGCGGTGAAAGTTACTGCTGGTGGTTGTGTATAAAGATTGAGGAAAAAAATAATGGCTGAAGAAATGAAAGTTAGAGCAAAACTTAAAGATGGTGTAACGACTGTAAAGGCACTCATCTATCATGTAATGGAGTCTGGGAGCAGAAAAGACGAAGAAAGCGGCGAGCTAATCCCTGCCCACTTTATCAAAGAAATTAAAGCCGAACATAATGGGGAAGTCATCATTTCTGCTGATTGGGGCACGGGAGTTTCTAAAAACCCCTATTGGTCATTTGAATTTGAAGGAGGATCACCCGGGGACAAAATAACAATTACCTGGACAGATAATCAAGGAGAAACTGGATCTGGCGAAGCTGTGATTAAATAGTAAATAAGGCTCCTTTTACATTCTTTTTAAAATAATAATTATTCAAATCTTCAATTAGAGTTTGAAGATGATCGTGAATTCGTCGTTTATGTAATGGTGTTGCTGATGTTATAATTAGTCATATTCCTGAATAGAATCAAGATATAAAATTAATTCCATGACTCTACCACGAACAATTTGCTCTTCTACCTGACTACAACCTTCCCAAATAGTTTCTGATAAAAATAAGTCACCCCAAACAGGCATAACTCTAGTGCCATGTTGTTGTACAACTTCTCTACCATCAATAATTGCATATATTCTAGATACCGGGAAATTACCGTTGTTTCTTTTGGCAACCCTAGTTAAATCTGGCGATTTAACATCTAAATCAAGATCAGCATTATCTTTTCCTTTTGCATCCTCGCCATGACAGGAAGCACATTTCAATTTGAACGTGTGAGCACCTTTAATAACTGGATCTTCTTCTGCTGAGATCACAAGTGACGGTAATACCGCAATTAATAGGCATAAAATAAATCGTTTAAAAAGCAATATTGATTTCAGCTGCATTCTAATGTCATTCCTATAAATATACAGACTTTAAATTAATTCTTATTTTACTTAAAGCAGTTATTAAAATTAAATTGAATTGAAATTATTGAGTAATTACAATTTTGTAATGATATCATTGTTGGTAAATATCTCGAACAAAGTCAAAATATCGAACTATACAATTTACTTATATATATATTAAGCTTTATATGTAACGGTGAGTAATACATAACCGTGCTTAAATAAAGGAGAATTATCTTATGACTATTAATAACAGAACACCTAATGCTAAGCGGCAAACATTAAAATTAACCGGAAAACTAATTGCTGCTGCTCCTTTAATTCCACTTATTGCATGGAATAAATCATCGGCAGCCATAGATTTTAAAAAAGTAACTGAAGATAATCTCGTTGCAAGGTCGCTAAGCTATGTAAATGATGCTTCGCAAGTTGATAAGAATAAATTTCCTAAATTTGAAGGAAATCAAGTTTGCGCAAACTGCCATTTTTATTCTGGGATCGAAGACTGCCAATGGGGAGGCTGTTCAATAATAGGCAAGATTGTCAAAAATACTGGATGGTGTAGCGCATGGTATGTCAAAGTCTGAATTTATTGTCCAAAGAATTTTTATTTAATTTGATTTTTCCATGGAGTAAATAGGTCTCTTAAAGCTACACTTAAAGTACCTAGAAAAGATATTTCGTCAATTCAAAATAACTAGTTTAGTGTTAAGCAGGTTGTTTTTTCCATGGCAGTAACAATTCTGCAAGTGCTGAAACAAACGCTACTACAAATCGTTTTTCATCTAACAAATGATACTGGACTTTCATTGTTAAGGCACTGCCAAAAATTATAGTTATCAAAGTTAAAATGGAACCCATTGCCAAGGTAGACATCCCTGTAATACCCTGCCCTACAGTGCATCCAAATGAGAGCACTCCACCAAATCCCATTAAAACGGCACCAATTAAGTGACTCACCATTTCTGATTTATTACTAAATGTTTCGATTCTGAAATTTCCAGATATAGCCGCATATAAAAAAGAGCCTGTAATCATTCCCAGAACTACTGCAATACCAAAATTAATTTCAGCACCGGTAAATGTCATTAAATAACTAACCGTGTTTCCTGTGGGGCCTATAAATGCCATACCTTGTGGTGTAACGGGATCAAAATCATCTTGACCTACATACCCTGTTACATACCATGCGGCGATGACACACCCACCAATTGCAAGCCCGGCAAGGACGTTGTCAAAGCTGGTTCTGAACTCTTTATGTTTAAATGCATAGGCGATAAACCCAAAAGCGATAAGGAATCCACCAATCTTTCTAAGCCAACTTGTATCTTCTAGATTGAATAGTGCACCGATGTAGCTAAAAAGACTTTGGTCATTGATACCATAAGTTGTTAGGTCTGCATTAACTGCATAAACCCAATTTAACCGCACAACAGCCAATAACCCCCGCATGGTCATATAGGCAGTAATGCCTAATACCAGTACTACTACTAATGCCTTTAAATTACCGCCACCTAGCCTTACTAAATTTCGTTGTCCGCAACCCGCAGCAAGCGTCATACCAATACCAAACAATAAGCCACCGAGAATATAACTTAGGATGTATAAATTTGGAGATAAATATACAGAGGCATTTAAATCCACTAGACCACGGGCGAATAAAAATTGTGCACCTAAGATGGCAATGCCTATCGCAAAAAACCACGCACCTAAACGTCCCTTTGAACCCATGTTGATAACATCACTGATCGCACCCATTGAACAATAATGAGTTTTGTTACCAACAAAACCAAACACGAAGGCAATGGCGAAACCTAACAAGGCCACTAAATGAAGGTTAGACAATTCTTCCATGTCTTCTACTTTTAATCTGTGGAACTAAATGATTATACAGATGCAAAAAGCTAAGTACATTTGAGAGCACAAGTCTGCAAACAATTTAATCAACAGTTGAATTTTTGAGTAAGAAGTGTGAATGTAATCACAAAAAGAAGTTACGATGCAAGGCACCAATCCATCACTTGCTTTGATTCTGCTTTTCCTGTTGCTCGTTGTACCATTGCTCATATTGCTTAGGATCCATTACATTTGGAATGGAAATTGGTGGGGTTGTAGTAACCCCCATTTGTGGATTTCCTCCTAGACCTTCACCCATCATCGGATTCATCATTGTCATTGGATTTATCCACATTGCTGGGTTCATCATTGGATTGCCAGATCCGCCCATACCACCCATCATAGGTCCAGCCATTGCCATCATCGGACCCATCATGGAATACATCATGCTCATGTACGCCATTGGATTCATCATTTGCATGTAATT
>JBFGJY010000078.1:0-10795 GCA_041576975.1 Gammaproteobacteria bacterium
TCATTTTTATACAGCTTACAACAGTCACTACTGTTATTCGTCTTGACCAAAGCTAGTGTTCATAGCTTAGTTAAAAACATGCTTAAAATGTATCACTGCTTAGGTATAAATCATTTGCTATCAAAATTGTATGTGAGATTCCCATATGCATTACGCTTCTTTATATTAATCCCTAAACCACAAAAAATAAACTTACCAAGACCAATTATCAGTAAAACAACGAAAAATACACGCGTTGCCTTAGTAAACTCATGTGCGAGCGATCTTTTTTCAGATGCAACAAAGGCTGCTGCCAAATTTGTTTTACAAGCTTTAAATTGTGAAATAGTAGAAGAAAATCAAGTTAACTGCTGTGGCGCATTGCATCAACACAGCGGCAATTTAAAACAGGCGAAGGTTTTGATACAAAAGTTTTCAGAATCACTCATAAGTGAGAATTTTGATGTATTAGTCTCCATGGCTACCGGATGTGGGGCCCAATTGAATCGGTATCCAGAATTTTTAAACGATACATTCGCAACAAATCTTATTGATAAGCATATGGATATCAATAATTTTGTATTACAACAATTAGAAAATCATAAACTCGCATTCAAACCTCTACCTAAGCAAGTATATATACATAAGCCTTGTACACAAAAATTTGTTACAAATAACTTACAAGTCGTTGAACAGTTGCTTAGCGAGATACCTGAAATTCAGCTCAGTTTTTTTCAAGACGGTTTGGCCTGTTGTGGAGCCGGGGGCATAAATACCCTCACTCAGGCTAAGCTCGCAGATAATTTGATTAACAGCAAAATTACCGAATTAAAGTCCAGCGATGCCACATACTTAGTCACAAGTAATATAGGATGTGCGCTACATTTTCA
This sequence comes from Gammaproteobacteria bacterium, assembly GCA_041576975.1. Taxonomy (GTDB): domain Bacteria; phylum Pseudomonadota; class Gammaproteobacteria; order UBA4575; family UBA4575; genus JBFGJY01. The sequence continues at coordinate 870 of JBFGJY010000078.1, forward strand.
AACACAATTGCAAGGTGATAATAAACCTATCATTGTTTGCCACCCAATCACTTTATTAGCGCAACAATTGCTATACTCTAAAAATGCGTAGTTATAGTGCAATAGATCATTTTTTATCCCATGTTGATCGTGGTCTTCGCACCATATTCGTCAAACCGAATATGAAAATTATACCCTCGCCCGCAGATAAGATCGACGCAAACATAGAATTAAATAGATCTGATCAGCAGCTTTCAGCACGACTCATGCGGGTCAATCATGCCGGCGAGATTGCAGCACAAGGTCTATACCATGGCCAGGCACTAACTGCGCGAGACAAAAATATTAAACAACAAATGCATAACTCTGCCCAGGAAGAACAATCTCATCTAGCATGGTGCGAAAAACGCTTAGCAGAACTCAATGATCATGCCAGTACACTGAATCCAGTTTGGTATTTAGGCTCTTATGCCATCGGTGCCGCAACCGGCATACTAGGAGATAAATGGAGTTTAGGATTTATTTCGGAAACGGAAAAACAAGTAGTACAACACCTTGATGAACATCTTGCGCGTTTACCGGAACAAGATCAAAAAAGTCGAGAGATTTTATTAAAAATTCGTGAAGAGGAAGCTATACATGATAAAACCGCAAAAGCTGCGGGCGCATATGAACTCCCGAAGCCTGCTAAGTTATTAATGAGTGCTGTATCTAAAATTATGATTAAAACAGCGTATTGGATTTAATTATCGCATATTGCAGAAACAATTTTTTACTCAAATCCCCGAATTCCCGTGCAATATGCGGACTAGTTGAGAGAATTTATACCATAAAAGATTTCACTCATCTCTGTTTTAAGTTGCTGCTCTACCATCTCTAACTCATCGGCTTGAAACTCATTCATGCCTCTTCCAAATAAGTAATCATCTATATTGAAATTATTCAGTAACATTTTAGTATGAAAAATATTTTCTTGATCTATATTCATATCAACCATTTGATATTGTTTCTTAGTTTTTTCAGACAAAAAATCTTGAATGGAAGTAATTTCATGATCGATATAATGCTTTTGCCCTCCAATATCACGTGTAAATCCACGTACACGATAATCTAGGATGACAATATCTTCATCAAAACTATCGATTAGATAATTCAATGCTTTGAGAGGTGATACGCGTCCGCAAGTAGATACATCTATATCTACTCGAAAGGTACTAATGCCATTATCAGGGTGATATTCAGGATAGGTATGTGCTGTTATATGACTTTTATCTAAATGCGCAACTGAAGATTTTTTCAAAGATGTATTTTTCGTATCAACGCGCATGTTTTTTTTGGAGATAATTGTTTCAGTTAGAACTGGCTCCTCTGATATTAGACAAGCAACACTTGCACCACGTGGTTCATAATCATGTGTTGCCATATTTAAAATATTTGCACCAATAATTTCTGCAACTTCGGTGAGCACTCTTTGCAAACGCTGTGCGTTATATGCTTCATCCACATATTGCAAATATTCTTGTTGGTGCTCTGAAGTATACGCGTAGCAGATATCATAAAAATTAAAACTTAAAGTTTTAGTAAGATTATTAAATCCATGCAGCTTAAGTTTAGATTCTCCAATATTCATCTTATTATTTTTTAGAAGGCGCGCTACGACTTTAAATTGGTTGGTTCATCTTCAAGAATTTCGTAATCGTACGATATGTCTACGCTATGACGTAACATCATTACAACTGAACAATATTTATCTATCGACAACTCAACAGCGCGATTCACTTGTTTTGCATTTAGACCAGATCCAGCAATAATGAAATGCATATGTATTTTAGTAAATACAGCCGGGATCGCATCTGCACGCTCAGCTTCAAGTACTATTTGGCAGTCTTCTACTGGCTGTCTAGCCTTTTTAAGGATCTCCACCACATCAAAGGCACTACAACCTCCTAACCCAACCAGCACCATCTCCATGGGTCGCGCAGCCAGGTTGCGCCCACCATGCTCAGGTGGCCCATCCATGACCACAGTGTGTCCGCTGCCGGTTTCGGCAACAAAGCTCATTTGACCCACCCATTTTATTCGTACTTTCATTTGTACCGTCTGGCTATTTTTTCAGTCGACATCAGTAAGTTACTTGCATAGACTAGCGCAACATTTAGGTTACGAGGTCTAGTTTGAACACTATCAACCCTACGGTACCAGCACATACCGCAGTTGTGGAGCGTTTCTTAGAACATTGCCACACGAAGCGTTATAGCTCTGGGAATCGCATCATTCATGCGGGCGACCCATCGAATACCTTATATTTCATCACTCGCGGCTCAGTCCGCGTGATGATAGAGGACGAAACCGGACACGAAATGGTCCTAGCCTATCTGAACAAAGGAGATTTCTTTGGCGAAATGGGGTTATTTGAGGAGAGTGAGCGTAGCGCACTCGTCCTCGCGCGTGAAGAATGCGAAGTTGCTGAAATTCAATATTCAAAGTTTCGTGAAATTATTCAGCATGATTCAGAAATTTTGATGCACCTGACGGGTCAACTTGCTAAGCGTCTGCGCGACACAAGTCGCAAAGTCATTGATCTTGCTTATCTCGATGTCACGGGTCGAGTTGCGCATACACTGCTGGACTTGGCGAAACAACCCGATGCCATGACCCATCCTGAAGGTATGCAAATTCGAATAACTCGACAAGAAATTGCAAAAATCGTGGGCTGTTCCCGTGAAATGGCAGGTCGAGTACTGAAAGAACTTCAGCAACAAGGTTTAATTTCTGCACATGGCAAAACTATTGTTGTATTTGGTGCGCGCTAAAATTTTTAGTATTTAATACTAACAAAAAATCTTCACTGCCTACACGCTTCTATTCTTAACGACTTAGTATTTAACAGAAATACCAACGTTAGCGCCAACACCTGGTACTGGTACACATAGCGCTAAGAAAGAACAATATCTATGTGCATCTTCACCTAAACTAATTCTGCGTGGAAAGACGCGAGGGCAATCACCATTGGCCACATACTGTCAAGCAACTCCTACTGATGGAGTGTGAAGGAAATAGGCACGGAGAGTTCAAGCTTACCTGTACCCATAATCTCGGGGATTGGTGGAAATGGTGATGCTCTAACAATAAGCTGTTCTACTTCACGATCTAAGGCACGAGAACCAGAGCTCTTTGTAATCTCATGACTATGTAAACTGCCATCTTGATTCAAGGAAAATGTTAAACGCACCGTTCCCTGCTCTCCTCGGCGACGCGCACGAGATGGATATTTTTTAAACCGCTCTAGTTTTTTCAAAATAAGTTGGTAATAGTTTGCTTTCTCAAGGTTAATTTCAGCTTGACTTCGTGAGGGTGTAACCGATGGCGTTACTTTGGCAACTTTTGGAGCCTGTACTGGCACAGATTCTATCGGTTCGGGCTCCTTTACGGTAACGGGCTGTTCAAATTTAGGTGCAACGACTTTTGGCTTTGGTTTTGGCTTTGGTTTAGTTTCGGGTTTGATCTCAGGTTTTAATGCTTTAACTTCTTTAGGCGGTGGCGGAATAAAAGGTTTTAACTTGATTGGCTCAGGAGCTGCTTTAAAAGTCGTCAGATCAATCGTGTATTGCGTGAGCAAATCAGTCTCTATGAAGTCACCGGTAAAATTCAAATTCCATATAGCGTATGCATGCATCAACATAGCTATAAAAATTACTATCAGCCAATGTCGAGCTCCTATTTCCATTATTTAGATCAGAATGATTATTTTTTCAATGTCAGCAGTTGAAAATTTTCATACCGTGCAGCTTTAATAATTTCCATAATCTCAAATATCTTTTGCATTTCGACTCCTTGATCTGCCTTTATTTGTAATAGTGTATTAGAGTAATTTTGTTTAGCATGACTTATGAGCCGCTGAAATTGCTGCGTTGTAATCGATTCCTCGCCATGTGCCAGTTTGCCATCTTTACTTAGTAAAATTTGTATGGGCTCTTGGTCCAGCTCTTGATCACTGATAGATTCTGGTGGTGATACTTCAAACAATTCAGGTCGTGTAACCACACCACTCAAGACAAAAAATATAAGCAAAAGAAAAACTACATTGATAAGCGGCAATATATTTTCCGTCTCTTGTGGTTTTTTTGATTCTTCGAGAATCATTTTGAATCCTCGCTTAAATCTCGTAGAAATGAAATATTATTTGGCGCGATGGGCACTAATTCATCAAGTACCAAGATTGTATTTTGTATAGTTGTTTGCTCAGTTGGTTTAATAAAAAAAATGTGTTTAGAATTTTTTTGAAGTTTTTTCTGTATTAATTCTTTTAGTTTTGATAATTCAACTTCATTTTGATCAAAATGAATTTTTCCTTTTGACGAAATTTCAATTATAGAGCTCGTTTGTTCCAAATCCATCACTTCTTCATCTTGTACGACATTAAGCGAAACACTTGCATATCGTGAAAGGTTAGTCGCTAACATAAAAAACACTAACAATATAAACACCACATCAATGAGCGGTGTTAGGCTAATTAGAGTTCGTTTGTTATGGACAGTAGATATCTGCATAGTTAAGCAGCAGATGATGATTTGCTCTCAATCACACGAACTTTGTGAGATAGCTCGCTACTTGTAAATACCTGTGTTGCGGCATCTTCCATGCGATACCTCACACGATCAATCACACGATCAAAATAATTCACCATCAACACGGCAGGTATTGCTATGGCTAAACCCACAGCCGTAGTTAATAATGCCTCCCAAATTCCACCCGAGAGAACGGCTGGATCAACGCGGCTACCCGCTAACTCGAGCTCGCGAAAGGCTTTAATCATGCCGAGCACCGTGCCGAATAAACCCAATAGCGGACTCAAGGTGGCAATAACTTCTAAAATACGTAAATAACTTCTAAGCTTTTCAAGTTGTGCACGAGCAACACGCATCGTCTCTTCGCGAGCATTTTCTATGGAAATTCCCGACTTAGCGATGCAATGCACAAATGCGGTATATAGTACCTTTGCCACAGGATGATTTCTTCCATCTACCACTCCGATGGCCTTTTCCTGCTCATTTCTTTGCCACAAGTTTAGCGCGCTTACAACAAACTTAGTTGAACTCAAGCGTAGAGATAAAAACTGCCAAGACTTTAGCAACACAACTGCTAAGCCCACTATGGAAAACAGCATAAGAAATAAAACCACCGGACCGCCAAGTTGGATCAGTGACCCTAAGGTAGTTTGAAATGTACTCATTGTTTAAGCCTCCAATTATCCATACATCCACTTGTTAGGATCTGCATTTATACACACATAATAATATAAATAATATTCTAGTATATATAATGTTATAATATAACGTTACAGATAATATTGGTTGAATTAATCAGAAATGTGGGAAAGACATAGCCATCGAAAGTGTATAAAAGAAGCGCTTGGACGCGCCGAGCAGATCTGCTCAAAACGCAAGCGCAAACTTACCCCAATACGCAAGAAAGTACTCGAGCTTACCTGGAACAGCCATAAGCCTATTAAGGCATATGATATTTTGGCTCAATTAAGTTCCGAAGATTTTATTGAAAAACCGCCCACTGTATATCGCGCATTAGAGTTTTTACTTGAAAATAATTTAATTCATCGCATTGAAAGTCAGAATGCGTATATCGGTTGTAATCTAGACCATCACGGTTTAGACAGTAAGTTCTTTATATGTGATGAATGCAATGAAGTTGAAGAACTCATAGAACCAAAAATAAATAAAGCGTTGACCGAGGCCAGTGAAAAACAAGGTTTTATTCCAAATATTGTCAATGTGGAAATTCACGGAACTTGCGCGCAATGCGCACAACAATGATAAAAACTTATGTTACAAGTTTATTTTGATCGTTTTGCAATTACCTTATCAAGCATATGCGCAATCCATTGCGTCGCTCTACCCATTGTTGCAAGCATAATTCCTTTATTGGCGACAACTGTATATCATGGCAACTCTATTCATGATTTTTGGTTTCATCAATTTATACTCATATTTATCTTACCACTTAGTATATTTGCATTGATCGCTGGATATCGTTGCCATAAAAACCTTACACCGATTCTAATTGGCACTTTAGGATTAATTATCCTTGTTTTAACGGCTTTATTTGCAGAATTTTTAATTGCCAAACAGATCATCTCTTACACAGGCGAGACCATGCTTACTATATTTGGCGGAATAATTCATGCAGTTGGTCATATCACTAATATTTTCGCCACAAAGACATTTCGAACAAGCTGTTCAACAGAATAAATAATAATTTAATAAGATAAAGTCCGCTTACGGCTAAAAGCGACCATTCAATATTACTAAACCATAATCAAGGAAAGGACTAAATCGGAAAAATGGCAAAGGAAACATGGAAGGAGTATCGCATCCAGCTTATCTCTCATTTGACGTGAAGCAAGCTGGGTACGGTATTCAAATCTTCAAATTATAAGTATTATTTCAGCGTAATCATTTTGACTCTGAATAAAACTTTTCTGCTTTTTCCAAATTACCCTCAGGATCTTTCAAGAATTTGATTTTTGAATTCTCATTGCCGAAGCAGTAGATCTTGCCATTGATGGTCATATTGACGGAACAATCGGTTTGGTAGTGATTACCTAGTGATAGGCTAGTGGCACACAGATTGTCGAATTCACCTTCAGCAGCAAAGGCGACGAAAGAAATGCTGACGATTATTAAAGTAAGAAAGATTCTTAGTATCATGACGAACTCCCTAAAATAGGTTGAACAAGAAGACCTTGCAGACCGGTTTTCGACCCATACATGTATTAAAAACATATCACAGCATCACATCAGCAATAAATCTACTATATACAAACGTCCGCTTAAGGTCGAAAGCGGTCACTCCAAAGCCTCTCAAAAATTAGAATATATATAAGATTGACTGATGTAGCATCAATTTACCAGAGATGGAAGTTCACAGACTTATTTCTTCTTAAACAAAAACCAAGTTATTACGGCTATGAATATAAACATGAAGATAACAGTCGCAATCTCGCCTATGCTCATCACTCATCCTTTTCAAGCACATAATTAATCAATTACTCATCATTATTAACTTATTTTGATTGTTAAACTATTTATTCTTCCGCCACTCCCACGGCTTCACTCTCTCATTCTCAGGCAACTTCCAAATCCCTGCTTTGTTTTCTTGAGCATCCTTTTCATAATCATATAGTTCTTTTGACACTGCATATTCTGGATAGGCATACGCATAACCACCACGAACTAATTCACCATTGAACCATAACTCCCCAATATACACTTACCCCACAATACGCTCGTAGCGATCAATATTGATTTTAAAAATGGTAACTACTTTACCTGCAACATAATCGGCTAAGGCATCTCTAGATTTTCTCCAGAAAGGTTGGCCACGTTCGGGTGCATCAATTTCTGCTAAACGTACACGAAATTGTGTGTCCTCGATAAGAATCGTGATGGAATCACCGCCTGCTCCTTTAATGAACTTTCCTTCATATTGACTAGCAGATGCAAATGTAGAAAGTAAGAGGCCACAGCCTTGTAATAGAACTGTAACAATTAATAGTATTCGCACAGTATTTGTGCATGCTCGCGGTATTAATTTCACAACCGTAATTTCTTCCAAGCCATTAAACAAAAATGATATATATCAATGCGCATATGTACATATAAATCATAATCCGTAAACTTTTTCCGTTGGATTTTTAGGTTGGGAGTTGGTTATGTCTGAAGTGTCTCAGCGCCGTAAAGGTGTTAAAGCAAATTCTTATAAAGCAAATCGTCGAGAAAAAGAGGATCGACGATCTTTTGGGCCATCAGCTCTATTTCCTATTATTGACAGTAGCGGCAAGGTCGTGAAAAAAGATCGGCGTTCGATGCCGGATCGGCGCATTGCTAATATTCAGGTCAAAGCGCACTATCTACACATCAGAGATAAAGTCTTAAAGTGATTTAATGCTTCTTAACCTCTTTATCCCCATCTGCAACTTAGAAGACTTTGCCTTTGTAGGTAAGTACGTTGCTTACGTTAGAACACGTGACATAGAAGTATGCGAGTGCGGCAATGAAGAATAGGTTGAAAAAGGATTTTCTAATCACATAAACATTTAATCATTTATGTAATTGCATTAAAAGAAAGCCCGACGTTAATCGGGCTTCTTTGTGTGATTGGATTTATGGCGATGATGTAAAAGCAGGAACTTCTATTGTTGCGCAGCAGGCGATTCGGATATTTGCTGAATTTTAATTATTATAAAAGTGCTTTCTTCATCTCTGCAATTAATTCATTGTCCCAAGTCTTCTGCCCGACTATACTGAGTCGAGATTTAGCTGTATTTACTTTCACATAGACTTTATCTTTCCCTGCTGGGTTTAACCAAACTCCTATAGTTTCTCCACCTGACCTAGCTGAGAGATCCACTTTTATTGGTCGATAACCTTCCACATAGTTGGTTTCATTTTTCTTAACTTTAAAGCCTAAGGCAGTAAGTGCATCAACTGCTGCTGCCTGGGTATCTTCCATTGTTTCATAAAATACTTCATGTAGATCATCATCTGACTGTTCTGGTGTCGAAGCACAACTTGAAACGAGTAATGCAATTAGAAATATTAGAACTGTTTTAAATAAGTAAATCTGCTTCATTTTTTGCTCCTTGCTATAGATAGATAAAGCTAAGACGCGGTTGATAACAAAGAATCACTATTTGATTTTTATTTGCTTTGAATTTTCCAACCACTAGACTTCAAATAAGTTTGTAGAATTCACATGTATTTTCAACTAAATATTGATTAAAGGTTGGTATTTAGGTGTAGCTGGAAATTAAATTGGATGTCCGCTTTGGTTAGCGGTCATTCAATAATCTTGTAAAGAACCCATGTAGTGCGCATCGTGAAGCACATCGACACATCGAAAACGACAAATTTCTCAGAAGTAATATGAGAACCTCATAAAGATCCACACGAAGGAAATTCAAAAGCAGGCAGTGCTTGTCTGCGTTAATGATGCGATACTTATGTTCCACGTAAAGCTTCTAAGGTGCTCCATGCAAAAGCCTGAGCAAAAAGAAAAAATGATAGGTGGGCTGCGCGAACTGCGCGAGAATTGGGACATTTTTACCTTCTATGAGCGCTTTGAACATATAGTCGCACTAATCCTGACCGCAGCGATTGCGGTGGTCATCGTTGCCGCTCTAATCCGTCTTCTTCGTAACATTTTTACCTATTTAGTGCTTGGGACACTTGATCCGACGAATTACGAAGTATTCCAGACTGTGTTCGGGATGATCATGACACTGCTCATCGCTATGGAGTTCAAACATTCCATCTTGCGAGTAATAGTTCGTCGTGAGAGTATCGTTCAGGTTAAGACTGTGTTGCTAATAGCGTTGCTAGCGCTATCACGCAAGTTTATTATTATTGACATAAGTAGCACGTCGCCCGGCACGTTAGCCGCTCTCGCGTTTGCTGTGATTGCATTGGGTGTAATCTATTGGTTGATACGCGAGCGAGACGATAGGGTTACCGACAACTAGTATAAGTCAAGCCTTTAGGGCCACATGTGTTACTTAACATAAAAGCAGTAACGCGATCAAAGGGGTATTTTATCTTTATCGCACAACTCCGTTTTGCACCAATCTTTCGAGCGTCCGCTTTGGGTCGTTAACAGTCATTGAATCATGGATGGTTATTCAAGTCTCAGATATTTATGCTATTTGTCTAAGCGAAGACTCCATCTATAAACAATAATTCCTTCTAACTCCTCCCCATATTTCCTTCTCGTTTCCTTTACCTTCATCATTAAAGAAGTTTTTAAAAATTCGTGGTAATAACAAGCCTGATGCTGTATGAAATGGTTGGCCCAATACCCCTGTATTTTGGGAAAGGATGGGCTTATTCTTACAAAACACTGAGATCGCGAGTATGCTCCAGAATGCCGCATAA
>JBFGJY010000079.1:0-10768 GCA_041576975.1 Gammaproteobacteria bacterium
CAAGTTACCCACAAATAATTTTTTCATATCATTCTCCTATAGATCTGCAATGCATAGTCTTTGGTAATGGGGTACCAAGGCCCCCCGCACCGTTGTACGGGGCCTCTTGTTCAGCAGCAACAATGCAGTAAATTAAACCGCATACTAGTTTGTTTCAAAAATACCTGTATAATTCGTGTTTCTTTTATATCGCTTCCATCGAGTCTGCCGGCATACTGTCTACATCCTCTTAAGCGGTCATTGAACCTTTAGGAGGTATCATGGGCAAGAAACTTTACGTCGGTAATTTACCGTACTCAGTCAACCAACAAATTCTTCAAGATACATTTAGCAAGTGTGGGACTGTCGAATCTGTCAATGTGATCACGAATCGTGATACGGGTCAGAGCAAGGGCTTTGCCTTTGTCGAGATGTCGAGTAGCGGCGAAGCGCAGAAGGCAATTCAGGAAATCAATGGTTCCAGCCTCGAGGGCCGTGCAGTCACTGTCAATGAAGCCAAACCTCAAGAGAAGAGATCCGGTGGCGGCGGCGGCGGTAAACGCTGGTAATACTTTCACCTCAGTAACAAAGCTCTAATAACATCATGCTCTACTCAGCATTCGGCTAGGGCCTAGATTAGTTGCATATGAAAAAGCATGAGTGATAAATCCTCAACAATGCCACAACCTTATGAGATCGTATCCGTGAGGCAAGCAAAACCACCACTCGGTGCACAAGGCACCGACTGGTATCACTATGAGATCGTGCAAGGCCCCAATACCATTCACGGTTACCGACAAGGAAATCTCGAGGCCGTGACGATAGCGGTGGAGGAAAATGTCGCCCAATTGAATGAACGGCAATTAGGCAAACGCGGTCGCGTCCACATAGCGCTGGTGCCAGCGCCAAAGAAGAATATCCACAACTAACCGTTTGTACGCGACGTGCCATTTGCGCTGGCTAGTTGTTTGCAAACTTCCAGAAGGATGGGTAAATACCGAACTCGAATACGGCGACTTTCTAGAAGTAGTTCTCAACAGATTGTTGAATTGGAGACATAAAATAGCCCAATTGTCCTTAATACTAATAGCACTATTTTGAAATCAATTGCTATCTTCGTCGATGTGCAGAACATTTATTACACTACTCGCCAAGCATATGGTCGCCAATTTAATTACCGAAAATTTTGGCAAAGAATAAGTTCTGAAGGAGAGATTGTTACTGCAACCGCTTACGCAATTGATCGTAACGACGAAAAACAACACAAATTTCAAAATGCTCTAGAACATATCGGCTTCACAGTAAAACTCAAACCCTATATTCAGCGCAGCGACGGTTCCGCCAAAGGTGATTGGGACGTTGGTATTACAATTGATGTTATGGAAGCAGCAAAAGATGTAAATACTATTGTATTACTCTCTGGTGATGGAGACTTCGATCTACTACTGGAAAAAATCAAAAAGGATTATGCTGTGAGTGCCGAAGTATATGGCGTGCCAGCACTCACAGCTAACTCTATTATTAAAACCGCTAGTATCTATCATCGTATTGAAGAAGATTTATTACTATAAACATTAGCAAGGTATTTTTTACAGAGTAGAAAACGGCATAGTGATTTAACAGTTTAAATGTTTGCTAATGACCGAATGCAGCCGTTCGTCTTGTCTAATACACAGCCCATTTTTATTTTTGCAATAAATGTCGCTTTGTTCTCACTAAATCTTCGCTTTCCGTCAGATACTCATGTATGGTTATTTTTAATTAGAAATTCCTATCCCGATTTTCTTCCTGAGTTTCATTTCTCCGCCAGTTATCGGCAATCACTTCTAATGTTTGATTCCATTGACGTTGTGTCAATGGAGCACAAAACCAGTGCAAATTGATTGAACACCGGAAATACGCACAACAAGGCTCGCCAATAGAGCAAGGATATTTACTATGAAACTATATGTAAGCAATTTGCCTTGGAGTGTTACCGACGCTGATCTGAAAGAACTCTTTAGCGGTGTAGGTGAGGTGACCAGTGCAACCATTATTACCGACAGGAATTCCGGGCGTTCTCGAGGATTCGGATTTGTTGATATGGAGAATGAATCTGGCCAGCAGGCGATTAAGAAATTAAATGGACATCTGATTGACTCCAGGACACTACGTGTCAATGAAGCCAATGAACCACAGCCCCGCCAGGCCGGCGGTCGATTCTAAACCTAGGTAGGGCTAAAGATAGTCGAATGGTGCAAGTGTATCGATTGATGTCATTAGAATTCATGAAAGGAGTTACTTGAATGAACGAAGTTGAAAGGAAAATGGTGGAGCAATACGGCATTACCTTCGAGCAAAAAACTGTGTACTTCTATAAAGGCCACAAATACGACCAACTTAAAGATGCGATTCGCTATGCCAAGATTGATATACAACGTAAGTAAGATTTACTTGTTCTCTTAAAACCTCTCTAAGGGAGTTCAGTATGAGCAATATAAAAGATATTAAGATAAAAGGATTAGATCCACATCGTAAACCAAGCCTTAAAAATAAGAAGTATATCGATATCATATTTGAGCTGACTCAAAAAGCACCTCGAGACTGGTGTACAGATTTCAATTTGTTATTCTCAAAGGACAAACATAATGCAAAAATTAATCCTGAGGAGGGGTTATATGTCGAGACCTGGGTGAGGGATATTACAGACATCCCTGGAGAGCTTGATCTCATAAAACAACTTATCGTGATTTGCAATAACAACTATATTGAACAAAAGCATCAAGAAGAGCTGGTTTGGCAAAAGTCTGAGAGCCATAAAACTGGCAGTCAAGGCGATGAGCTGGAAAAAATCCTAGCAAGCCTTAATTACAGTTAATAATTTTTAATGTGAATGTCCGCTTTCGGCAGTCGGCGAAAGCGGACATTCTGATTTGAGGCAGGCAAGATATTCTATTTGGGGTTTTCTAGTGCGTTGCGTTGTGCACTAATCCAAGCAAACACCTCTTGATTAATTTCTTCAGTAGATTTACCTCGGCTTTCGATAACTGGGCCAATCACCATATTTATGGTGCCAGGATATTTAGTGAGTTGTTTTCGCGCCCAATAGTTTCCTGAGTTATGTGCTACCGGCACTATGGGTGCACCTGACTCTGCAGCAAGCATCGCTCCACCAATTTTAAATTTTCGTTTTATCCCTGGAGGAGTGCGTGTACCTTCTGGAAAAATTAGCACCCAATGTCCTCGATGTAATTTCTGTTTGCCCTGTTCAACTAGTTGGTCAACGGCTTTGCGGCCTGCACTGCGATTTAATGCTATAGGATGAGTTAACGCTAAACCCCAACCAAAAATTGGGATGAATAATAATTCTCTTTTAACTACCCATGTTAAAGGCGGGAAAACAGTACCTATAGCCATCGTTTCCCATGTTGATTGATGGTTAGCCATCACAATGCATGGGTAGTCAGGTATGTTTTCTTTGCCAACAACAGTATGTTTTAAACCACAAGTCACTCGAAGCCACCATAAGTTAGTAGCACTCCAAGAAATAATAAATTTATATCGTAACTTATAAGGAACTAAAATCGTAAAAAGGCAAAGTGTTCCAAATACAAATGTGAGCATTGCCATACCGATTAAATATAGCAACGAGCGAATAGTTTGTATCATCGCAGCGTTTAGATCGTTACTTTGCTAATAAAGAATCAACAGCTGCGGCGAGATCTTCAAAAATCGGTATATTGCGTGGCAACTGTTCACTTTGTGCTGTGACTGAGCCATTGCCAGTACGCACCAAAATAGGTTGTGCACCGTGTGCAATTGCCGCTTGTACATCGCGCAATGAGTCCCCTATTAAAGGGGCTTTTTTCAAAGACAAATGCGCACGTTTTTCAATTTCAACCAACATCCCTGGGTTTGGTTTGCGACACTCACCTTCCAAATCGGGACAGATAAAAATTCCATCCAGATGTCCACCATGTTGTGCAAGTTCAGCCAACATTTTTTGATGAATTTCATGCAGGGTTTTGTAATCAAGTAGTTCACGAGCAATACCTGATTGATTAGAAGCAACAAACACTTTCACCTTGGCATGATTAAGTCTCGCAATTGCTTCGAGACTATTTTCAATCGCGATCCATTCTTCTGGTGATTTTACAAATTCATCAGACTCCTCGTTAATAACGCCATCACGATCCATAACAACTACTTTTAACTCACTCATGAACTGGTATCACCTGCTATTTATGACTGTAGTTTTGAAAAATCTGCTACATGCATAAATAGTGAATTGATTTTAGCAAGTAGTGCGATTCGATTGGTTTTTAACGCCTCATCTTCATCCATAACCATCACGTCATCAAAAAATGTGTCCACAGGTTGACGTAAATTGGCAAGTTTGTTTAAGGCTTGTCCATATTCGTGTTTTTGAAAAAGAATCTCGACATCACTAGATAGTTCCTCAATAGCAGTATAAAGAGCGCTTTCCGCATCCTCTTTGAATAGCTCTTTCTGTACGCGCCCAATTTTACTTCGATCGGTCTTTTTAAGGATATTGCGAATACGTTTGTTTGCAGCGGCAAGACTTTGTGCATTAGGCAACTTGCGAAAACTGCGTACCGCTTCAATGCGTGCAGCAATATCATTTGGATAAGTTGGGCGATTTGCCAGTACGGAATCAATCACATCCGGTGCAACATTACGATCCGCATAATAGGCACGCAAGCGTTCGATTATATAGTCAAATACCTCTTCGACTACGGCATTTGCATTTAGGGTTTCTGGGAAAAGTGATGCCGCTTGCTTCAAACATGTGTGCAAATCAATATTTAAATGCGGTTCTATAATGATACGCAGCACCGCTAAGGACGCGCGTCGTAAGCCATAGGGGTCTTTTAGTCCAGTTGGTTTTTTGCCAATAGCAAAAATACCAACCAATGTGTCTAAGCGATCGGCTAGAGCAAGAGATATTCCTATTGCAGTTATTGGCAATTCATCACCAGCATGTCGCGGCAAATATTGTTCTTCTAAAGCCAGGCAAACATCTTTATCTTCAGCATCATGTAAAGCCAAACTGTGGCCTACAATGCCTTGCAGTTTTGGAAATTCACCCACCATTTCTGTTAGTAAATCACACTTGCTTAACATCGCTGCACGTTTACAAAGTTTGGGATCTGCGTCGATGTGTGGGCTTATAAACTCGGCAACCTCGCTTATGCGCAAAGTTTTGTCATACAAACTGCCCAGCTGCTTTTCAAATACAACACTTTTTAGTTTTTCTAGCCTTGATTCTAAGGGTTGGTTTTGGTCGCGATGCCAAAAAAACATAGCATCTTCAAAGCGAGGCACAATCACTTTTTCATTCCCTCGTTTAACCAATTTAGGCGAAGTGCTATCGATATTACTGATGATAATGAAATGTGGAAGAAGTTCGTCATTATCATCAAGTAAAGGAATATACTTTTGATTATCCTGCATGGTGCTTATCAGCACTTCTTTGTGTATTTCCAAAAACTTTTTGTCAAACTCGCCTAATAGGGCCTTGGGCCATTCCACTAAATTAGTGATCTCATCTAACAACTCTTGTGTATAGACAGGTTTGCCATTTACGCTTGCGGAGAGTGTCTCAACTTGTTCAAGTATATTTTTTTGTCGCTCTTTAAAGTCAGCAAGCACATAACCTTTTACTTTCAATAGACCTTCATAAGCAGACGCATGTTTAACTACAATTGGTTTTGGACAATGAAAACGATGCCCATAGGTAACATTGCTGGCTACTTGGCCAAATAATTTTAATGCTACTGTTTCAGAACCAAATATAACTAACAACCAACGAACTGGGCGAATAAATTCAACTGCACTTTCATCCCAGCGCATGCGTATTGGAATGGATAACTTGCCTATGGTGTTTTCAAGTAATTTTGCTAACAACCCAGTAGTTTTTACACCAGTGCGTTGATCACGAAATAAAAGTCTTGAGTCTTTAGCAGTTTTTTCAAATACTAGCTGACTAACTTCTACACCACATGAGCGAGCAAAACCGATTGCTGCTTGAGTGGGTTTGCCTTCTTTGTCAAACGCGTTTGCTACATGTGGCCCTTTGCGCTCGATAAGCTGATCTTGTTGGCTGGCATCTAAGTTTTCGATAATTATTGCCAGCCTGCGTGGTGTGCAAAAAAATTTGTGTTTAGAAAAAGATAATTCAGCTGCCGCTAATTGGTCACAAAATATATCTCCAAACTCATTACAAAGATTTAGCAGTAGTTTTGCAGGCAAATCTTCCGTGCCTATTTCAATTAATAAGTCTCGTTTGTCTTTCATGACTAACTATTTATTTAGAAGTGGAAACTTCATTTCTTCGCGACGTGTAAAGTAAGCACTTGCAACAGCTTGTGCTAGTTTACGTATACGTAATATATATTGTTGACGCTGGGTTACAGAAATTACTTGGCGTGCATCGAGTAAGTTAAATGTGTGTGAGCATTTAAGCACATGATCATATGCTGCGACTGGTAGTTCTAACTCAACTAAATGTTGACACTCTTTTTCACTATATTCGAATACATTAAATAGGACATCTGTATCCGCATATTCGAAATTAAATGCCGATTGCTCGTTTTCATTTTGGTGATAGATATCACCATAGTAAATTGTTCGATCTTCATTTTGAGTCCACACTAGCTCATAAACACTTGCAACGTTTTGCAAATACATAGCAATACGTTCCACACCATAGGTAATTTCTCCACTCACGGGATCGCAATCTAAACCTCCAATTTGTTGAAAGTAAGTAAACTGTGAAATCTCCATACCATCCAACCAAACTTCCCAACCTAAACCCCAAGCACCTAAAGTTGGAGATTCCCAATTGTCTTCAACAAAACGAATATCGTGTGCAAGTGGATCAATACCTAACTTAGTAAGTGACTCTAAATAAAGATCCTGAATATCATTCGGTGATGGTTTTAGAATTACCTGGAATTGGAAGTAGCGCTGCAAGCGATTTGGATTATCACCATAGCGGCCATCAGTTGGGCGTCGACAAGCTTGATTATAAGCGGCACGCCACGGCTCTGGGCCGATGGCTCGCAAAAACGTGGCCGGATGGAAAGTTGCAGCACCCATCTCTAATTCATACGGCTGCTCAATTACGCAACCATGTGTAGCCCAAAATTGCTCTAGATTGTGAATAAGCTCTTGTAGTGATATTAATTTGTGTTTTGACATTGTGATGGTGGTGTGTGACGCAGCGAGAGTATAGCTACGCGCTGTACTTCCGACCAGCACATGAATAAATTATTTAGATTTCAGGTGGTAAGGCTGCGATATGACGTCCCTGTCGCGCAGCTCTCATCCCTAAGACAATTGTGAAAAAGCTCTCCTGATGCCGAGCTATCTACATGCTTCCTTGCTTGCCGTGGCATCCTTACCACTAACAAATTCCAATAGCAATGACTTGAGTTGTAGAGTTGACTTCCGTGTCACTAAGTGTTCCTTATCTAAAGTGAAATCCTTTTCACTTCACTCTACACAGCAAATCTGCTTCCTTGCATATAGCGATAAGTCTTGCAATTCTTATCACCATGAATCCTTTCAGTATTTAGGCGCGTTTTTTCTTTGCGCGACACAATTTTTCCTTCACTGTGTCTCGATAGGCCCAAGCCAACGCTGCAACACTTGCTACGATCCATACAACGTATAATGTTGTTAATACATCTTCGTTGCCGCCCATATTGACCTCCTTGCCAATATACTTTGCCCGTCCAAGGCAAAAATCTAATTCCGTGTTACTGGTATATGGAGCAAGGGCTATGCCATATTTGATACAGGCTAAAGTGTATAAGTTAACTAACTGACATTAGGTAAATTCATGTGGCTCGTTAGTCAAATTTAGGTATTCAAAACGTATCTGTTGAACAATTTTTGTCCCCAGAATTTGACCTTTGGTGACAAATTTCGGCATAGCTCAATCGATTTATTCTCACTTTTATTTAGCCACGTAAGTTTTAGTCAACATGGGAGAAGTTGGATGAATATTATCAGTAAGCAATTATGAGCAATGTAAAAATTCAATGATTCCAATTTCGCAAACAATCTTATTCGCCAATTTATAGAATCTTGCAAAACTCAAAAAAACAGGGAGAGATACGAATTTAAAATAGTGTTGGCGGAGATTTGCTAGCACTAAACTGGTGCTGAATAGCACTATGGTGGTGCACTTATAGACCATAGTTGATCTATTCAACATACAAAAGCCGCGTATAATGGCGCACTGGCCTCAATAGAGTGCATCCACAGCGTAATGGCACATATTGTGCTTCACGCTTAGCGTGAGTACGTGATTAGCAATTAATTACGACCATAAGAATAACATTCGAGTCAAAGCAAGGAGTAACCCATGTCCGCGAATGATGTGATCAAGATGATGAGTGACAACGACGTTAAATACGTTGATTTTCGATTTACCGATACTCGAGGCAAAGAGCAACATGTCTCGGTGCCTGCATCTACAATTTCAGAAAATATCTTTGAAACCGGCAAGATGTTTGATGGCTCATCGATAGCAGGTTGGAAGGGGATTGATGAATCCGACATGGTATTAATGCCGGATCCCAACACCGCAGTGATCGATCCTTTTTTTACTGATGCGACGATGATTCTACGTTGCGATATCCTCGAACCTTTAACTATGGAAGGCTACAGCCGTGATCCACGCTCGGTCGCAAAACGTGCTGAAGCCTATCTGAATTCTACGGGGATTGCAGATACTGCATACTTTGGTCCTGAACCAGAGTTCTTTGTATTTGATGATGTCAAATGGGGCAATGAAATGGCAGGGGCATTTTATTCTACAGACTCTGATGAATCGGCTTGGAATTCTAAAAAAGGTTATGACGAGGGCAATATCGGCCATCGTCCAGGTGTCAAAGGCGGTTATTTTCCAGTACCTCCAGTGGATTCATTGCAAGATGTGCGCTCTGCTATGTGCCAAGTAATGGAAGAGATGGGTATTACCGTAGAGGTGCACCACCATGAAGTTGGAACTGCGGGACAGTGTGAGATCGGCACACGTTTCGATACATTGACGACTCGTGCCGACCAGAACCAAATTTTAAAATATGTCGTACATAATGTTGCGCATAATTACGGCAAGACCGCGACATTTATGCCAAAACCAATTGTTGGTGATAATGGAAGTGGTATGCACGTACATCAGTCTTTATTCAAAAATGGCGATAACCTATTTGCGGGGGATTTGTATGGCAATCTCTCGCAAACTGCGCTTTATTATATTGGTGGAGTTATCAAACACGCGCGAGCTATCAACGCATTTGCAAACGCTACTACCAACAGCTATAAGCGTTTAGTCCCTGGCTTTGAAGCACCTGTTATGCTGGCATACTCTGCGCGCAATCGTTCGGCTTCAATACGCATACCATATGAATCAAACGCTAAAGCGCGGCGTCTCGAAGTGCGATTTCCGGACTCATCTGGCAATCCATATTTAACTTATGCATCTTTGATGTTGGCTGGTCTTGACGGCATTCAAAATCAAATTGATCCAGGTCCACCGCGAGATAAAGACTTGTATGATCTACCTCCGGAGGAAGAAGCCAATATTCCAACGGTTTGTTCTTCATTAGACCAGGCACTTGATGCTCTAGACAATGACCGAGATTTTCTCAAAGCCGGTGGAGTATTTTCGGATGACTTGATTGACGGCTATCTCGATCTGAAAATGGATGAAGTTACGGCACTACGCATGTCTACGCACCCGATTGAGTTTGATATGTATTACAGCTGTTAATAACTACTTTCACGCATTTCGTCACAAAACGCCTCATTTTGAGGCGTTTTTTTTGCAACTTGAGGCCTATTCTCTGGGTCTGAAGAAGTATCTAAGGGTATTATGTTAGATGGAAGATTTTGATATAGATTTTTTTACAGCTTAGGAAATTTAAAATGCGGGCAAGTTTAGTAATGTTAATTGTTTTAGCGGTGTGTGCTAGCAGTGCACAGGCGCGCATTTATACTTGTAAAGATAAGGCTGGTAATACTGTTTATTCAGACACACCTTCCTCAGCATTATGTCCAGAGGCAGAAGAAGTTGCCCCCGAGTCGCTGCCGCCATTAATTGAATCCAAACCAGTAGCTGCGCCGGTAACTACCGACGCTAAACCTAAGGAAGCCGCTAAAGATGGCTATGAGTCTCTTGTGATTACTACACCTAGTGATCAAGAAAGCCTCCGCAGCAATGAAGGACAAGTACTCATTACATATCAAGTAACACCTGCACTGAATACGCGTAGCGGACATCAATACGTGATTGTACTTGGCGACAAGGAGGTCTATAGAGGAAAAAACAATAGTGTCGCGCTAGCAAATGTTGACCGTGGTACCCATACTGTTACTGCTAAAATCGTAACACCTAATGGGCAAACACTCATAAGTTCTGAATCCGTGCAATTTACGCTGCAGCGTGTTTCTCGATTACTAAACTAGTACCCCAGATTACCTACCGGGTGCTGATGGAGTATTTTAGGATGACTTGATTGACGGCTATATCGATTTGAAAATGGATGAAGTCAAGGCGCTACGTATGTCAGCATATCTAATAGAGTTCGATATGTATTACAGTTGTTAATAACTTACTTTCACGCATTTCGTCATAAAACGCCTCATTTTGAGGCGTTTTTTATTGCAACTTGAGGTCAACTCCCTGAGTCATAATAATTATCTGGGAGTACTATGTACTGCCCACATAACCGATAGAATATAACCATAGGATTTTTAGATGCGCGCAAGTTTATTG
>JBFGJY010000080.1:0-10676 GCA_041576975.1 Gammaproteobacteria bacterium
GCATCGACCAATGTAATAAATACATCCAAACGATCTCCTTTCGGAGTATTTTGTTTGGCGCCCCAAAGTTTTTCGATCTCGGCTAATGCTTCATGGTATTCAGCTTCAGTTCGAATCGGTTTAATTTTCATCATACTGTCTCCACATCAATCTCATCATATTCGGCATGTGTGCCAATAAATTTTACAAACATCACTTGTCGTCCATAATCAACTGCAACGACAAGGCGGTACTTGTTACCAGCAATATTAAAAACCACCCGGTTATTTTTTAATATGCTAGCAGAGCGAAATTGCTCTTTTAGGGACTGTGGGGTCTCCCAACTCGCCCTTCGGCATTCAGCATGCCATGCCTCTAAGGGACCTTTAGCATCTTTGAATTTCGGTGAAGATTCCCAAAATTCTCTTAAAGTGCGCTTGGCAATAACACGCATAAATAGCCACAATATTTAGCTCCCAAATTGGGAGTATACACTGCTCCCATATTGGGAGCAAGTCTAAATGTTAAATTTCAAAAATACTGCAAAATTACTGGCTCTGGGACCCACTATTCCTCATCAGATATGGCACTTTTTGGCCCCCAGGGGGTGAATATCAGATAAACAAGAATGCTTTAACTCACTGATTTTACTCATGGGAAGATTGATTCGTCTCATGTGTCCAGATTCATATAACCCGACTTGTAGTTAAATCAATGGTCATACCACATACACGGTAGTACCAGATTGGATCAAAAATCCAGTTTACCCCTACCAGGATTTAACGAAACTGGATCTAAAGACTAGTTTATCGCAACCAATTTCTGAGTGTCCGCTTACGGCCAATATCGGTCATTCATAAACTTATATAAAAGCTATCAATAATACTTCATGGTAAACATGCTTCATAGATAATGAAAACATATGGGATTTGAGAGATTAAGTTTCGCTTAAAATGATTTTAGCGGTAGATGTAGATTACAGAAATTCTGAGGCATTGATTGCAGGTGTTGTATTTGAACAATGGAGTGACAAGAAAGAGAACGCCATATTTATAAGCAAACTAAGTGATATCAAGGATTATGAGCCTGGAAATTTCTACCGCAGGGAATTACCTTGTATTCTCAAGCTTATTGAAGAACATAACCTAACACCAGACATCATCCTTATAGATGGCTTTGTTTGGCTTGATGGTGAAACCAAACCTGGGCTAGGTGCACACTTATATAATGCACTAGGTTGTAAGGTCTCAATAATCGGTGTAGCTAAGAAGAGTTTTGCAGGTATTTCGTCGAAATTCGAACTGTTCAGAGGGAAGAGTAAAAAACCTCTTTATATCACAAGTTCTGGAATCGAAACTGAAGAAGCTATGTTGAACATTAAAACAATGTCTGGTGAAAGCAGGATGCCAATACTTTTAAAAAAAGTTGACAGGTTGTGCCGTGAGAGCTAACAAGGCGCTGTTATCAGACAAATTTAGCGCGGCATAGTTTGGGTCATTACAGCGTAAACTATATCTTCTCATTTAGCTGCATGTGAACTAAGCCTTTTGATTTAATTTCTGCTTTCAGCCAAAAGTGGTCATTCGCAAAAATTAAGTTTTCCATAGATTACATAATGGGAAAAACTCGGTTATAAATTAAGCATGTCCCCCTTTGGAATTATTTCAGACAGATATGTCCTCCTTTTTCTAATTATACAAACAACAGAATCTAGCCATTTATCCTTAAATTACTACCACTTGTCTTGATTCATGTAATTAATCTCGAAGTACCTTTACTTTAGATTTTAAAGAAATCTGTTCGTGAAATTAGACGTATCCATATACCGGATAAGGTTTCTATAAAAACAATAAGATAAAAATGAATGTATTAAATACATTCTATAAAAAAAGTGAGGAGTCAGCATGAATCAAACAGAGATCATTGTTTCTGTGAAAAAATTTGCAACTTTGCATGCTCTAATAAAGCAAACTAATCACAGTAACTTTTATAGCTTAAACTTTTTTCTACTCATATTACTTTTATTATTTTGTTTACCTATGCAACAAGCTATTGCCGAGCTTGTTCCTTGCGATAAAGTAAACGATAGTTCTTTAATTAATGCACCGGGCGGTTGCATTGCAAAAAGCTTGACAGATCAAATTGGTGAAGGACATGGTGATGTCAATACTCCTGGATCTGCTGTGTATTTAATCAAGCGTGACCCAGCTAGATCGATTCGACGAGGACGCCAATTATTTCAACGCAAATTCTCAACCGATGAAGGGCATGGCCCGCGGGTAAATTTCACCTCAACAGGTGATATTACGCAGAATCGTGCATTAGGCGCAGGGCTCGCGGATAGTTGTGCGGCCTGTCACGGTCGTCCACGTGGATCGGCTGGATTTGGAGGCGATGTGAATACTCGACCGGATAGTCGAGATGCACCACATTTATTCGGACTGGGTATCGTCGAACAGCTCGCAGACGAAATGACTCAATCCTTGCGTAATCGTCGCGATCGCGCACTGGCGTTAGCGGTAAAAAGAAACCGTTGCGTAACTACACCTCTTAAAGCCAAAGGTGTTTCGTTTGGTTTAATAGCGGCTTGTCCGGATGGAGAAATCGATACCTCAAAAGTAAAAGGTGTTAATGCCGACTTACGTGTTCGCCCTTTTTTCCATCAAGGAGGAACGATATCGATAAGAGAATTTATAGTAGGCGCGTTTAAAGATGAAATGGGCTTGCAAGCCTTTGACCCAGTACTTTGTGCAGTCACCGGTGACAACCCACAAGCGATCACTAGCCCTAGTGGTTTTAATTATGACCCATCAACAGATAAATTTGAGCGACCACCCGTATGTGATGCCAATGAAGACGGGGATAAAGACGGTGTAACTAACGAAATTGATGCTGCGCTTATTGATCATATGGAATTTTACCTACTCAATTACTTTAAACCCGGCCGATACAAAATCACTCGAGAAATCGAAAGGGGTGAAAGACTATTGCAAGAGATCGGTTGTACCTCATGTCACGTGCCCGATATGGTTATTAAAAGTGATAGGCGTATTGCCGATATAGAAACTGCTTATGATCCTGAACGTGGGATCTTTAATAATTTATTTGCCACGGCATCAACTCAATTTACGCCAGTTGATGATGGTGATGAATATCCACAACTACTGCCGAAAGGTGAACAATTTGTAGTACAGAATTTTTATTCTGACTTAAAAAGGCATGACTTAGGCCCTGCATTTCACGAAAGAGATTTTGATGGCACTGTAGTGAAGGAATTTGTCACTGAACCTTTATGGGGGGTTGGATCGACTGCACCTTATGGGCATGATGGACGTAGCATTAACTTAGATGCGGTTATCAAAAGACATGGTGGTGAAGCGACTAAATCACGAGTTGCCTACGAAAAATTAAGTGGGCCTCGCCAACGTAGTATTTTGGCTTTTTTAGAATCACTCGTGCTCTTCCCCCCCGATGATACTGCATCAAATCTTAATCCTGGAAATCCGGCAGACTCAGAGAATATTCAAGATCCTGCTATTCATGGGACCATTAATTTAGGTGCTCTTTTCCAAATTGCTGGTGAAGGTGGCGAATAAATATTAACTAATAAAGTGCCAGTGCTTCACTGGCACTTTTCCACTTACATTTTTATCTCTGAAGGTAAATTTGAATATCCGCTTTGAGACAAAAGCGTAAATTGAAAAATATATCATAATAAGGCCGACCCATCTGCTGAGATGGATCAGCCACTTAGATAGTATTTACTTTGTGCTTTGCACGAGTAAGGAATTTTCATACAAGGTTAACCACCGTGTTTAGCATCATTTGATTGAAAGAACAGATTTCGATCTTCACTATCTGTAATCAAATCTGATTGAAACATGCTGGGTGTGCATGGATAAAAATTGTCCAGCACGCTTACATAGGGTTGGCAGTCTTGCTTAGTTTCTCGCAGCACATCTAACCAATTGGAAATGTAGTCATGGCTGTAATCTAAGCTCAGATTTAGTTTGTCAGATTCCGTGTTTATTGAAGCCCCCAAGCTATCTAAAGCATATTCCTCAATTGGGACTACAGCTGCGTGTCCTGTGATTGCACATAAAAGAGTAATTACTGCAATAATTTGCAGCTTCAGCCAACAACGTAATTTTGAGAAGAGAGAATTGAGTTTATCTTTTAGGTCCATACGTACCTCCTATCTTATATCGAGTAACTCACTTAAATTAAAAGACACAAAACAGAAAGCGGTATTTGCCCGCATACGAAATGTGGGGACGCAAGAGAAAAGTTCAAGGGTCAGATTTATTAAATATTTTTAGAGCTGAGTTTACATTTTTTATCTCCCTGTATGAATGAAAAAAACAAGTGAGACTGTGGATGACTGTTTGTAAAAAATGTCTTAAATAAAAAAAGATTTTCATCACCATCACTCTTGAATTTTTTACATCCATCCCTATTTAAATATACGACTACAGCTTTTGAGCTGTGATTATTTCCCCTAACTTTTAATCGATTAAATATGATTTTGGCTAAAGGAGGTAACCAATGAATACTATATTTAAGAAATTTAAAGTTGGTACTAAAGAGAAGAACAAGAAGCTAGATGCGGAACTTGCGTTCTTCTATAACATTTCAGTACCTGACTTATTGTTGCTCACAGCAGGCATATCTATTATCTTTGCAATATTATTGGCAGTTTTTTAAGCCAACTACCGGCTCAGTCAAATGGTATATCCTAGATAGATCTAGCTGAGAGATCCCGCATTACCCGGTGTGGGATTTTTATAGCATTTCACTTTAATCAATAAATGTAATTAACAAATAATAGATTTTTTTATTCTTTAAATACCCCCTTAACAAAAAATACTATCATCACACTTCCACACAATATTGATTGCCATTAATTAATAACTAAAAATAGTGCTGACTGTCCACGTTCAATAAGGAGTAATAAACTATCATTGCTAGTTTTTATTGCATCTCTAAAGTCATCCAAATTTTTCACTTTCTTACGATTGGCCTCAACAATGAGATCACCAACTCTTAAACCTGCAGTCATAGCTTTAGAAGATTGATTTAAATCAATTACACGCACACCACTGTCATCATTTGTATTTGCAAGACTCACTCCTTCTAATTTCTTCTCAAGATCACGACCGAGCTTTTGAATCTTTCCAAGTAATGAAGTTTTACCTACGGTAACGCTGACTGTCTGCGATTTACCATCTCTAACAATCTCTAGAGAAACCTGATCACCCTCGCGTAGTAATCCAATCGCGTTACGTAGCTGTGATGCAGAATTTAATGGTTTATTGTTGGCACTAATAATCACGTCACCAACTTGAAGGCCTGCTTCTTCAGCGCTGGAATCAGACTCTACTTGTGCAATTAATACTCCATTTGTGCCTTTGGGAAGGTCAAGGGCTTTTTGTAATTCTGAGGTAATGTTTTGAATGGTGATTCCAAGCTTGCCACGCTTGACCTCACCAAATTCGAGTATTTGTTGTACACTCGCCATGGCCATATTTGTAGGTATCGCAAATCCAATTCCAACATTTCCACCTCCAGGACCAATGATTGCAGTGTTAATACCAATCAACTCTCCTTTAAGGTTAATTAATGCCCCACCAGAATTGCCTGGATTAATTGATGCATCAGTTTGAATAAAGTTTTCGTAGCGCTGTATACCTAATCCACTACGACCTGTTGCACTAACAATACCCGTTGTTACAGTGTGACCTAGGCCAAATGGATTACCAATTGCAATGGAAAAATCACCCGGTTCAACGTTGTCAGAGTCTGCTATCACAAGCTGTTCTAAGTTAATACTATCAATTCTTAGCACTGCAATATCAACTTCAGGATCACTCCCTAACAACTCTGCTTCAAGAGTGTTTCCATCATGCAAGACGATTTGTATTTCACTAGCCTTGTCAACAACATGATGATTGGTAATCACAATACCCTCATTCGCATCAATAATTACACCTGAACCCGCACCTTGAACTTGGCGCTCTTTAGGATTACTACCCTGAGGAAAATCAAAGAAATCACGAAAAAAAGGATCATTAAATAAAGGATTGTCTACGCGTTGCATCGTTCTTGTTGCGACATTTACTATTGCAGGAGTAACTTTCTTGACTAATGGAGCTAGTGTTGGTAACTCTTTTTCCTGACTATCAATAGCAGGTAAAAATGCATTGCTTGGGGCAATGCTGAGGAATGCAATAGAAATTGTGAGAAAAAAGCTAAATAGTATTTTACTCATCGAATACACCCCTTTGTTTTAATTGTTAATAATCACCTAATTTGTGGGCAGTATCTTTACTTTCAAGTCTCTTGCGAGTTGGGAATACAGTCATACCCATTCACGTCTTAATAAATAACTTTACCCAACTAATATTCAAGCAAAGATAAATTAAATATTTTTATTATATTTATAAAAAACTTTTTTAATAACTCTCACTTGAATTTTCACTACAAATCCTCATTTGACACGGAGAAAGAAATTACTTTTTTATTTTAGGAGGTAATTAAAATGAGACTAACTACTTACAACCCATGGAATTCACTACAAAGAGTTCATAGTGACTTAGATAGCCTATTTAAATACTGGCCCAACTACGATGCAGATGACGATAGCACTCATGTTATGAGCACATGGATGCCATCCGTTGACATCAAGGATGAAGTGGAGCGCTATATTCTCACTGCAGATATACCGGGTGTTAACGCTAAGGACATCGACATCACTATGGAGAATGGCGTACTCACCATTCAAGGAGAACGTAACATTCATCCGGAAGATGAAGGTAAGGACTACCTACGTACTGAGCGCATACAAGGCAAGTTCTATCGACGCTTTAGCTTACCCGATACTGTGGATGGTGAGGGAATCCATGCCAAAAGCAAGGATGGCGTTTTGGAAGTCATTATTCCAAAGCAAGAAAAAGCTAAACCAAAACGAATCACTGTCTCTTCATAAACTAACAGGCAGAGTAACATACTCTGCCTGTTTACTAACATGAAAGGAGGTAATCGTGATGAGCACACTAGAGAATATTAAAGATAAATTTGAAGAGGGCCTTGAACAAACGTGGGGTAACCTAAGAGAAGGTTGGAATCAACTTCAAATTCGAGCCGGCCGAGCCCTGACATTATTTACACCCCCACGTAAACAAAAAACATCGTCTGGAGAACTGATCACTGCCGATGAAAATGTCTTTGAACATGCTTCACGTTGGAGTGTATTAGCAGCAGAAGTCAAAGACTACGACGACAAAGTCTCGGTGCATCTTGAAGTGCCTGGCATGGAGGCTAATGATTTTGATATTAAAGTCATTGGTACCACGCTTTACGTATCTGGTGAAAAACGTGCTAAGCGAGAACAAACAAGAGGCGATTATCATGTCATGGAGACTGCCTATGGTCATTTTGAGCGTGCTGTGTCTTTGCCGGCAGGAGTGGATGAAGGCAAAGCTACGGCAAAGTATAAGCGCGGCGTGTTGCAAATTACATTGCCAAAACTGACACCCTCCAAAAGGAAGCGCATCAAGATTGTGTCTGCATGAGCAATAAATACTTAGACAATGTCAACTTAAAAATAAGGAGTTAGAAATGAGTGAATTAGTTGCTGTAGCATTTGATACTGAGTATCGTGCAGATGAAGTGCTGGTGTCCCTCAATAAGTTACAAAAAGAGCATCTGATTGATCTTGAGGACGCGGTTGTAGTCACATGCAGTGAAGACGGCAAGCTCAAAATACGCCAGACTTATAATCTAATTGCTATGGGGGCTACTGGCGGTGGGTTTTGGGGCTTGTTAATCGGCCTTTTACTTTTAAATCCTCTTCTAGGAGCATTAGTCGGTGCTGGTGCAGGTGCAATCAGCGGTGCACTGCGAGACATAGGCATCAACGATGATTTCATTAAAGAACTGAGTGAGTCATTGACACCTGGTAGCTCGGCTTTATTCGTTTTAGTAAAAAAATCTACACCCGACAAAGTTCTACCGGAGTTTAAAGGCGTAAGAGGTCGAGTTTTACATACTTCTTTATCAAAAGATGACGAACAAGCGCTTCAAGAAGTCTTAAGAGCACATCCTGAAGCAGCACAAGCAATGAAATTTTCTGACGATAAGAATACTAAACAAAGGGATTCGCTTGTTGCTTAATATGTAAAAACTTTGGTAAGTAATATTTAATGGGCTAAGAAAATTGAAGCAAGTACAATTACATACTTATGCACTAAGCATGGACAAGGATGTCCATATTGTTCGTTAGCGGTCATACATCAATAGTGCCTATCATTTCAAATTCTCAAAATTATTAAAAATTTTCTCGGACTGGATCCCTGCCAACTTTAATAGATAACAAAGTTTTGTCCTCCCTGGGATTCTATTAATGCAGGTTAATGATTCTTTTAACTATTTGATTAGTAGTCTGGAATATACAGTCAGGATAGCGTATCCAGATTTTATTACCGTTGCCAAAACTTGGATATCGAAATGCCGTATTGATGTCAGCTTAACCTCTTAATAGGAACGTCTGCATTCGGCCAAAAGCGGTCATAGATTTACTAATGCTCACTTCAATCTTACGCGTGCTCCCAGATTTCCCAATAGGTGAAGCAGTTTTTCTCATAACTACGGATCATAATTTGGCCCGTAGTAATAGAGGATGCTTTTTTTAAAGCCCTTTTATAAGCGAGTGAATCGTACCCACTATTTGCAGCTCGATAAGATGCCTTTAACATCCAACCACTTTTATTTTGAGGGGTAACAGCTTGCCCAAGTGTTTGTTGATTTACCTCTGACATGTCTCCTCCCTAAAGTACAGCATTAGTCGTCTATTTATAGGTAGAATTTATATTTTGACCACTAATTTTTTATAGCTTTAATCATTATTAAAGCTCCTATTCATTTTAAATTTTGTTACTCCCATCCCATATTTTCACAACGGGAATAAACCTCTTTGATAAGGGGCTTTTTATTTGGTTACGCAAAAGTTTTGATTGTATGTCTGCTTTCGGCCAAAAGCGGACATTAATGTAGTAACTGCCCAAGTAACTAAATTGCATTTGTAACGGATTTTTTTTGTCGAGCACGTTTAGATAACATATTAAGTCCTTCAATTAATGCAGAGAACGCCATTGCAGCATAGATATAACCCTTGGGCACATGTACACCAAATCCATCTGCAATCAACGTTGTACCAATTAGCAATAAAAATCCAAGTGCTAACATTACGATAGTGGGATTCGCGTGTATAAATTTTGCAAGAGGATCTGCAGCCAAAAGCATGACTGTAACTGCAATTACTACCGCTATCACCATAAGTGGCAAATGCTCCGTCATTCCAACTGCCGTGATGATACTATCTATCGAGAATATGACATCTAGAAGTAATATTTGACTCACTACTGCAAATACACTAGCCGTGGCCATCGACGGATTCATGATATCAGGCCCTGGATCTGGATCTACATTGTGATGTATTTCTTTGGTGGCCTTCCAAAGCAAAAAAAGACCACCTGCAATAAATATTATGTCACGCCAAGAAAAGTCGTTACCAAATAGTTCGAATATTGGGGTATTTAGTTTAATAATGAATGCTATTGTTCCCAGGAGTGCAAGCCTCAACAGTAAAGCTGCTGAAATACCAATGCGACGTGCTTTCGAGCGCTGAGCCACTGGGAGTTTATTTGATAATATTGAAATAAAAATTAGATTGTCGATTCCTAATACCACTTCCATTGTTGTTAATGTTGCTAGTGCTATCCATGCTGTGGGATCAGTGGCTAATGAAATTATATAGTCCATATAGTTCTTACTCTATTTGAAGTGAAATTAGTTTAGTGATTTTCTGATTGAGAAATGTCTGCTTAGGGTCGTTAGCGGTCATTTTAAAATAATTGCACGGTTTACTTATAACCACATATAGCTAATTCATCATTATTATTTTCTAATGTCCACCTTGTGATAGGTACGGCAGAAACCGAATTTTTTGGGGAGCCTTCAATTACACGTTCGCTATATACTAAATATACAATAGTATTTCTTTCGCTGTCGCAGAACCTAACGACTTTCAATTTTTTAAAAATAAGAGAACGCCTTTCTTTAAAAACTGACTCGCCTTTTTTTAGTGGTTTTAGTATTTTTACAGGTCCAATTTGACGACAATCGATCGAAGCATCCGATGTGTCTTCAGCTATACCTACAGCGCCTTTATATCCACCTTTTTGAGCTCTACTCAAATAGCAGACCACACCTTCAATTTTTGAGTCCTCAAATACTTCTATTTTTACAGAATCGTCAGGACTGAGAAGGTTGAATTTAGTATCGACACTCCCGATCTCTTTAGCGTGAGCATTTATAGAAACAGAGAGTAATACAATTACTAGAACCACCATGAATCTGTACAGGTTCATATTTTATTCCTTGTAAATTAATGTTTGTAAAATTTTGTCATTTCTCTGTTGATAGACTAGCTGTCAAGGCCAAGTGAATATCCTGATCAATATTCATTTCAGCTTTGCAAAATACGACATCGACAGAGTTGGTGGGGTAGACTTGTGAGCGAGGCTTGAAATCCACAGGGCCGACATTCAATGCCTTGATGATGGTGTCTGGGTATTGGTCTAATGAGAAACGGCCGCACATACTAAAAATTATATCCGGTACAGATGAAGCCCGCTTTA